>JAFGFC010000005.1 GCA_016931325.1 Spirochaetota bacterium
ATTATCACCTGACTGGGTCCAGGCTGTGGCCCTTAAAGTCAGATTTGTAAACCCTGATATGGTCAGACTTTCATTATACGTGCCCGGGTCTATTTCGATCAAATCCCCATTAACGGCATCTATTAATGCATTTGTAATAGAGGTATAATTACTCCCCGTTGTGCGGTTATGCACGGACTGGGAAAAAAGCGAAGAAGAGAAAAATAATAGAAAAGCAAATAGAAATATAAATATTGTCCTCATGATTATCCCTCCATACCCCCTGGGAATTGATAAGAAAATTTTGTATTTTTAACAGTTATACAAATTATTATTTTATCAAATATTAAAACAAAGTCAAGAAGAACATATATAATACATAAGAAAATACTATTTGACAAAAGAATTGTTTTTCCTATATTTCTAATTACGTTCGACGTTCGATATGAAGTGTTCGGCGACTTTTCAGATAAAAAACCTCGAACGTCGAATGGTTAACGTCGAACGCCTTGGTCAAATCCATTCCATCCTGGAGGATTTGACCTGACGCACTTCCTGTGCGTCAGGAGGTATTTATGTTTGAAGGAGCGATTACGGCTCATGTAACGCCGTTCAAGAATGGCGAGGTGGACTATAAAAAGCTGGAAGAATTACTGGAATTTCAGATCGCTGAAGGGATCCATGGCATACTCCCCTGCGGCACGACCGGCGAATCAGCCACGTTAAGCCATGAGGAACATAAACAGGTCGTTAAAAAGACCGTAGAGATCGTGAATAAGAGAGTGCCTGTGATCGCCGGGGCCGGTTCGAACAGCACGGCCGAAGCCGTAGAATTGACAAAATGGGCCAAAAAAATCGGTGCTCAAGGTGCCCTGGTCATTACACCATATTACAACAAGCCCACGCAGGAAGGGTTGTACCAGCATTTTAAAAAGGTGGCCGAAGAGGTGAACATTCCCATTGTCCTCTATAATGTCCCGGGCCGCACCGGGGTTAACCTGCTGCCGGCTACTCTGGCCCGGTTAAAGGATATATCCAATATCGTGGCCGTGAAAGAGGCCAGCGGCAACTTTTCGCAGATCGAGGAGATAAAATATCTCTGCGGGAACAAGGTCACCCTTTTATCCGGCGATGATTCCTTATATTTCCCCCTCCTGGCGATAGGCGGCAAAGGGGTTATTTCCGTGCTTTCCAATATTTTACCCGGAAAATGGGCCAGGGTCTATGATCTGTATAAAAAAGGCAAATTAGAGGAATCACAAAAACTTTTCTTTGAACTATTCCCACTGACCAAATCGATCTTTATAGAGACCAATCCCATACCGATCAAGACATCGCTCAAGATGATGGGAAAACTGAACGGCCAGATGCGTCTTCCGCTGGTCCCTATGTCCAGAGAGAATGAGGAAAAATTGAAAAACGATCTGAAAAGACACAAAGTGATATAGAGTAAAAGATCTTGTAGCCGAGCCTTAAGGCTCGGCTACAAGATTCGGTTAGAGGACAAGCTCAAGAACGATCTGAAAAGACACAAAGTAATATAAATAGATCGCGAGCCTGAAGGGCTGGTTGCAAAATCAACCGAGCCCTAAAGGCTTCCCGAGAAATTCTGTCAGAATTTCCGGGACAGGATCCTTGAAATTGTCTATGACAATTTCTAAGGGCGCCTGCTTGAAAAATTATGGGATTTGTTTCTGATAAAACAATCAACAGGATCAAACAATCTCTTACGATTGTGGATGTAGTGCGTGATTATGTGAAACTTGACAAGAAAGGCAGGAACTATACCGGCCTGTGCCCTTTTCACATGGAAAAGACCCCTTCTTTCTTTGTGAATGAAGAAAAAGGGGTTTACCACTGTTTTGGATGCAACGAAAGCGGTAACATTTTCAATTTTGTGATGAAGATCGAGAACGTTTCCTTCCCCGAATCCTTAAAACTGTTGGCCAAAAAAGCCGGTATTGAGATCGAGTACCAGGACACGCAAACCGCCAGTCTGCATAAGGAGAAAGAACTGATCTATAAAATAAATGAACGGGCCATGTTTATTTATAAATTCTATTTAAAAGAGAAAGAAGAAGGGCAGGCGGCCAGGGACGAGCTGAAAAAAAGAGAGATCTCGGATGAAATGATCGATCTGTTCAATCTGGGCTATGCTCCTGTGGAATGGGATAAACTCTTCAATATCCTTGTCGAGGAAAAATACACAGTTCCCATGATCATGAAATCAGGCCTTATCATCCCGTCTTCCAAAGGCCAGAGATACTATGACCGGTTCCGCAACAGGATCATCTTTCCTATCATTGACGCGACAGACCATGTTATTGGATTTGGCGGCCGGACCATGGAGGACAGGGAGAATGTGCCGAAATATTTAAATTCCCCTGAAACAGATGTTTTCAGCAAACGGCATAATCTGTTCGCTTTGAACACGGCCAGGAACTATATAAGGGAAAGCAAACAGGCCATTGTTGTTGAAGGATACTTTGACGTTATTTCCCTGTTCCAGGGCGGCATTAAGAATGTTGTAGCTCCTCTCGGGACATCGCTTACAGAAGAACAGGTGGTTCTGCTCAAGCGTTATGCGGATGAGATCGTGATCCTTTTTGATGCTGACAGGGCCGGGAATAAAGCGACGATCAGGAGTATCTCCCTTTTACTGAAAACCACCCTCAAGATAAAAGTGGTGGAGCTTCCCATTGAATATGATCCGGATTCTTTTATCAGGAAATACGGACGGGATAGCCTGTTGAAACTGATAGAGAAGGCTTCCTCTTTTCTTGGTTTTGTTGTCAAGGATGCCCTGAAAAAATATAACCGGAAGACAGCAGAAGGAAAAACAAATATTCTGAATGCCATCTTTCCGGTCCTCAGGTCCCTGAGCGATGAAGTTTCCAAAGATGAAGTATTAAGGTTTTTAGGGCAAAAGATCAAGATAACAGACAGTGTAGTCAGAAGAGAGTTCCAAAAATTCATAAAAAAAGGAACGGTTGACAGGTTAAATGTTCCTGCAGATACCAAACTGGGTTCCTTGACCTATGCTCAACGGGCTTTGTGTATTATCATGCTTGAAAAACCCGAGTATACGCCGACTATTTTAAACAGTGTGGAACTGAATGATTTTGAAGATGAACTGGCCAAAACCCTGTTCCAGGCCATCGTGCAGTATTACGAGAGATACCAGGAGATCATTTTTGATGAAATTTTCAATTTAATTGAGAATGAAAGAATAAAGTCTTTTGTGGCGGAAGAATTGCTATCATCAAAATATACCAGGAATCTGGAAAAGCAGGTCAATGATTATATCTACCGGATCAAGCTGGATAAGATCGAAAAGCAGATCGACCGGTGGAAAGAAAAAATAAATCAGCTGAAGGATTTTGATGCTCTGAAAACTGTTGAAGCCAGGATCCATAACCTGCACCTGTCAAAAGAGAAGTTATTGAAAAATAAATCAAACTTGGTTAAATTAAAATCATGAAAGATGACCTGAAAGAAAAGATAAAAAAGATCTACGAGATATCCAGCCGGAAGGGATTTATCACCTTTGAAGAGATAAACGAGATCATGGGTGAAGCGGATCCGGAACAGATCGATAAAATGTTCATGGCGCTGGAGGAAAAGGGAGTAAAGATTCAAGACAGGTCCCAGGAACCGCAAAGGTCATCAAAAGGGAAGTGGGAAGAGTCTGTCCATAATTATATCGATACTCCGGAAAAATTTTATTTTGTGGAACTGGAAAAACTGGATAAAACCAGGGTTTCTACCTATTCTTCGCAGTTTAAAAAAATTAAAAATGATATCAGGGACCATGTCCTGCATTCTAATTATTTCGTGTTCAGGTTGTTAAAAGATTTTTACCGGGTAAAAAGGAAAAAGAAAAATTTCAGCCAGATCTTCCGTGATACCACTCATTATAATAAGAAAGATTTCATCCGCTTCGCAGACAGGATCAAAGCGCTCTGCAAGGGTATGATCGTGTTGTCCCGCCATAAAAACCGGGATAACAGGGCCTACAGGAAAAAACGTGACGAACTTTTTACTTTAATAGGCCGCATGAAATATAAATTTACTTATATGAAAGACGGCATCTATGATCTTCAGGAATATAAAGAAAGATATAATGAAATAAAAAACCGGTATAAAAAAATATTAATAAAATATAAATTGAAACCTGAAGATTTTAAACGGATTGTTTCTGATCTCACCGATCATCACTGTCTGCCTATGCCGGTGCCGGCCCCTGTTGAAAAGGCCATACAGGAATGGTTAAAAAAGGAAAAGGCGCTGTTGAATTTCAGAACATCCTTCAGGATGGAAAATGATCAGATCAGAAAAATAACAAACCGCTTAAACAGGCTTTTAAAAGAATATGAAAAAATCAAAGAACTTGTGATCAATTCTTCTCTTCCTCTGGTCATTGGTATCGCACGGTATTACAGCTACCGGGGGATCGGCATCCATGACCTTATTCAGGAAGGCAATCTCGCTGTTGTAGAAGCCTGTGAGAAATATGATAGTGACAGTGAAAAGGAGTTCTCCGCTTATGTCTCATGGTGGATCAGAAAAAAGATGTCAGAATCGGTGATGAAGAATAACGAGAGTGTCAAGATAAGCCGTCTATTAAAAAACGACATTAAATTATTTACCAGAGCGGTGAATGAATTAAGGGGAGCGCTTTTGCGAAATCCCACAAGAGAGGAACTGGCCAGGAAACTGCAGTGGGAAGAAAAGAAACTGGAACAGATCATGACCATTCTGAAAAAAGTGGTTTCACTTGATGGGGCATCAGGGGATGAAACAAAACCGTTAAGGGATTATCTGTATAACCCGGATAATCTTTCTCCTGATGAGATCGTGATGAATAATATGATAAAAGAGAAGATGACTCAGATCGTTTCCAAACTGAGTGACATTGAGCAACAGGTTATTAAAATGCGTTATGGCCTTGGGGAAAATGTGCCCTATTATTACGACAAGATCTCGAGTCTATTAAAATTGCCTGTAAAATCCATTAAGGATATTGAAAAAAAGGCCTTGAAGAAATTAAAATTCTGGGGTAAAAAAGATAATCTGGATGATTTTCTGGATTGATATTTATCTAACATTGCGAGCCTAAAGGGCTGGCTGCAAAGCCAATCCAGCCCTGAAGGCTCGCCTACATGAAAACACAGGAGGAATGAATGGGTAAAAGTGACAACAGAAAAACGCCAAAGATGAGAAGAAAAAAAAGTCAGAGAAAGATGAAAGCCAGAAATAAGAGACGAATGAAAGAAAGATATGAAGCGAGAAAAAAATAGTTTATACCGGCTGAACCATTACGCTGTTTTATTTCTGTCACAAGAAATATTATTTTCGCGAAAAAATAAATAAATTTTATTTCTTTATCAATAATTTATTTGACTTTTATTTTTATGGCCTTAAATTGATTCTATCCTATTCAAAGGGGTACCATTATGAAATCAAGATCGATCCTTGTCATTTTTCTTGTTTTCTGTCTTTTCAGTTGCGGCCTTGTGAAAGAGTCAAAAGAAGGGGTCTATTTTTTAATACGAGGTAATGCGGCAGAGATAAAATTATGGGAAAAAGCCGTCAGCCTTTTTGAGAAAGAAAATCCGGACATAAAAGTGCGGATGGAGCATGTCCCCTATGGCCAGTACTGGCCTAAGATTGAGACCATGATCGCCGGCGGTTCTTCACCGGATGTTATCTTTCTGGAATCAACTCGCGCCTCCGCTTTTATCGACCTGAACGCTTTAGAACCATTGAACAGTTATATTGAAGATGATTCTGACTTTAAAAAAGAGAATTATTATCCGCAGGCTATTCAGGCTTATACGCATGAGGGAATACTGTACGGGATCCCGAATGATATGGCGATCTATGCGGTCTATTATAACCAGGACCTTTTTGACAGGGCCGGGGTAGACTATCCCAGATCAAACTGGACCTGGACGGATTTCAGAAAAATCTGTCAGGCTTTGACCATTGATCAGGACAAAGACGGTAACCCTGAAACCTACGGATTCAATATCGGCTGGACCTATTATCTGTGGATATGGCAGAATGGCGGGGATTTCTATAATAATGCCTCTGATCCCAAACAATCAACCATCAATACAAAAGCAGTAAAAGATGCGTTACAGTTCTTAAAGGATTTGATCTATAAATACAGGGTGGCCCCCACATTTGCTCAGGCTGCCAGTTTCGGTGATGCCGCTGAAATGTTCATGACAGGGAAGGTGGCTATGATCATTGAAGGACACTGGATGGTTCCGCAATTCAAATCCATAAAATCATTTAAATGGGATGTGGCTTCCACAGCCGCGGCTGAACTCCCGAAAAGAAAGGTCAAAGCCAATTATAATGCCGGCTCCTGCTTTTCAATACCCAGGATGGCTAAGCATAAAGAAAAAGCATGGAAGCTGATAAAATTTCTGGCCGGGAACAAAGGCCAGAAGATCCTTATTGAAGGCGGTTTTTCAACTCCGGCTCTTCAAACAAAAGAGATCACTGATTTCTTTTTAAAATCAACACCACCTCAGAACAACAAGATCTTTCTGGATATGATCAAGTATGCCCATCTTCCTCCGGTTATGCCAAGGTATAATGAAATGAATGATACCATGTACAGGGAATTGGATTATTTCTGGCTGAATAAAAAACCGATAGATGAAGTTTTACAGGGTCTAAAAAAACAATTGGATCAATTGTTGGAAAAACGATAAAATCTTCTCAAATATTGGAGTTCCTTTCAGCCTTTAGAAATCGCTAGGGAATTTCTAGGGGCGAGGCTTTGCACCCAAAATTTTCATGAAATTTCTGGGAACGTACCCTTGAGGCTTCACTACTTGATTTTTCCTCAATAAAAAGATTAAAAAAAGCTTGACATTTTAATAAATACAGTGTATAATATTTATGAAAACGTTTAAGGCTAAGCGTTTTCTCTGGCGAGGGGTTTTACAAAAAAAATACAAAAAATAGTTGTTGAATTGGGATTTTTGCGGTATAATATTATTTAGAGAAATAAACGTTTAAGCGAAAACGTTTACATAGATATTATAAGGAGGTGGTTCTTTATTTTTTTCTTTATTTAGGAAATCGCTTATGCGAAAACGATAAATATAAAAAGGAGGTAATTATTATGAAAAAGTTAGGATTGCTTTTAACAGTCCTTCTTTTGATCGTTGGGCTTACCACATTTGCTTCAGCTCAATCAACAGGTGATATCTACCTTAACATTACCATTGTTGATGCTGGCCTTAACATCCAGAGTCAGTTCCCTGATGTCACATGGGGAGTGACAAATGGCGGTTACAACGTTTCTACGTCTAATCAGAAAGGAACTATTCAGAACACTGGTTCAGTTACGGTTGATCTTTCTGTAAGATGTTCAGCCACCAGCTGGGGGATCAGTACTGATCTGACCCCTACGGCTACTGAATTCGTTCTTCAGGGACTTTTCTGTACATGGAATGCTGCTTTAACAACCGCTAATTTTGGTGTTGAGGATATTATTGATGGAACCTATGCAGCGGCAGACGACAACAATAATTTTGCCATCGTGGCTGACCCGGACTATGTCAAAGGGTACAATATGCCACCTTCTCAGGTTGTTAATATGAGATTTGCTTTACTGCCGCCTTCCAGCGCTTCTTCAGGTGACACACAGCAGATCACCGTTACAGTTCAGGCTTCTGCACATTAGTCAGGTAAGATAAAGGTACATCAGTTCTGCGGGCTGTTCTTTAAAAGGGCAGCCTGCAGAACATCTTTTTAAAGGGGAGATGAAAAATGAAAAAATTAATTTTAAATATCGTTTTTATAATCATCTTAATATTTCCATTTCATTTACAGTCTGCCGGATTGAAGGCCAAACTGGCCAAGGTCCTGATAGAAAACCTTCAGCCTGGAAAGACCTATGATCTGACCAGCCAGGCTCATCTTCCCTTTGAGGTTCAGAATACCTCTAAAACAAAAGCCATGGTGACCATTACACCGTCTGTTCCTGAAAGAAAGATAGAAAAAGGCTTCGAACCTATCCCGGATCTGAGCTGGGTAAAACTGTCTAAAAGCAACTTTGAACTGACCCCGGGTGAATCAGCTATTTCAGATATTATCATAACAGTCCCGGATGATGAAAAGTATCTGGGAAAAAAATATCAGCTGGATATCAACTCGGTCGGAAATTCTGTTTCAAAGAATCTTTTAACCTTTAATGTAGAACTGGTCAGCCGCATCCTGTTTACCGTAGCCCCTGTTAAAAAGGCCACAGACGACAAGGTAAACCTGAATTTTAATGTTTCCCCCTTGACCATGGAAGTAAAGGATGTAAAAACAGGCACGAAAATCGCATTGGGAGATCTGGGTTACAAACTTATTTTAGAAAACCTTAATGAAGAATCGTTCGAATTTGAAATAAAGAGCCTGAACCCGGCCAGAACATTGATCAGAATCCCTGAAGGGTTTCAGCCTGTCGCGGATCCTGATATCCTTTCTTTTTCAGAAACAAGAGTGAAACTGGATCAAAAAGAGAAAAAATATATTCACCTGTTTCTGGATATTCCTGATACAGAAGAATACAAAGGAAAAGATCTGATATTCGTTATCGCTGTCAATGTCAAGAACCAGGGAGTTCATGGGACACAGTATGTAAAATTGCTGGTGTCAACAGGTCAATAGAGGTAAACCATAGAAATGAAACGTAATATTATCATTTTTCTTTTTACTTTCATCCTTACGCTTGTCACGGGTCTGAAGGCTCAGGAAGATACCATTAATTTGAATGTCTATATCCTTGGTTACGTGAGTTCAAATGTAAAATTCACGCCCATGAGCAAGCCGGCGGAAAAGACCATGAAAAGTTATTATAACAATTATTTTACAGTTAAAGGAATGAACTATATTGATTATTCTGCCGAAGGGTACTGGACCACTGATTCACACGTATCCGTGGACCGTCTTTATGATGATAATGTCAGAGATGTCGCTATTAATGTGATCGTTTATCAGAATACGAAAAATTCCACCAGTATTTACAAAGACGCTAATTTCACCCCGCAGGACGCTCCGGTTGTGGATATTATCAATTATGCCCATTCGAAAGGGATGAGGGTATTCTTAAAAGTCATGGTCAATTCCAAGGATGGGGCACCCCGGACCACTTTCACTCCTTCCAATACAGATACCTGGTTCGCCAGTTACAAATCCATCATGACACAGTATGCCCGGATGGCCAGGACCAATAATATAGAGATGTTCTCTGTGGGCTGTGAATTAAAGACGCTTTCAGGAAATTCTTATCTTTCTAAATGGACGGATATTATCAGCGCTATTAACAATATATACTCAACAGGCGATCTCATTTACTGTGCAAACTGGGACGAGTACGATGATGTCCCTTTCTGGAACCAGCTCGACTACATCGGGATCGATGCCTATTTTCCTCTGGAATCTTCGGCTGATCCGACATACACTCAGATCAGCAATGCCTGGAGATCTTATAGCGGAACATACGGTACCCATAACTGGGTGGATGAGGTGGATACCTTCCGGGCCAGCCAGGGGAAGGAAGTGATCTTTACGGAGATCGGATACCGGAGCGCAGACTATGCGGCCAAAGAACCCTGGAAAGAAGGAACCGAAATCAATCTTAATCTTCAGGTCAGATGCTACGAGGCTGCCATGAAGGTATGGGAACCGTTCAGCTGGTTCAAGGGATTATACCTCTGGGACTGGAGCACCCGGCTTATCGGCATTGTGGGAGATAACCATCACTTTGAATATGACCATATTGGATGGACCCATGAAACCTATTATGAAAATCAGGGTTGTACCAATGTTGCAAGGTCCATGGACCAGGCTCATGCCGGGAACTATTCACTTCAGATGGACTATCATCTTGTCTGGAATGATCCCCATTATGCCAGCGGTATGGCTTACTGGGACCTTGGCGAGGAGAATCTGAGAGGTCAGACCATCAGCGCATGGTTCTACTGTCCTACAGGGTCAGCCGGAACAGCGGCTAATAAGAATGGTGTCACGATCTTCTGCAAGGATTCCAGCTGGGGATGGCA
>JAFGFC010000048.1 GCA_016931325.1 Spirochaetota bacterium
ATGGACTCAGATTTATAACAATGGTGGTGGAGATGAGGCTTATTATATCACAACAGATAATTCGGGATATATTTATGTAACCGGTTCCAGTTATAATGGAACGGATTTTGACTTTGCTACTATTAAATATGACCCTGCCGGAAATAGCATCTGGACACAAAGAATGAACAGTGTGGTGGTCAACAGCAATGACTATGGTCATGCTGTTTGTGTTGATAATTCAGGATGTGTGTATGTTACAGGCCCAAGACAGAATTGGAATTACTTTACCATTAAATATAGTTCTAATGGGAATACCATGTGGAGCCAGCAGGGCCCCTCTGGAAGAACTTTTGATATTGATGTTGATAATAATAATGGGTTTGTCTACATTACAGGTTTTAGAGATGTAGGTAATTACGACAATTGCACCATAAAATATACGACCAATGGTATTTCCATATGGACCCAACAGTATGATGGGGGCTTTAATAATGATGACCGTGGCCATGGCCTGGTTGTAGATAACACAGGTTATATTTATGTTACAGGGCATAAATATAACGGAGTCAATGTTGATTATTTCACTATAAAGTATCAAGAAAATGGTGCTACCATCTGGACACAACAATATGATGGGGGTGGTATAGACTGGAGTCGTGGCATAGCCATGGATTCCCTGGGTTATATCTATATCACCGGATTTACACATAATGGTTCTGATTATGATTTTTTTACCATTAAATATGATTCAAACGGGAATACCCTCTGGACACAGCAATATGATGGCGGGGATACTGACGCTCCGGAAAGAATAGCGGTTGATCAAATGGGATCTGTTTATGTGGCAGGATACAGGTACAATGGCACTGATGATGATTTTTTTGTTATCAAATATATGCAGCCGCCCTACCCTCAGGCACCTGTTTCAATGCAATTTACGACACTCTCTGAAAGTTCTGTCTTTTTACAGTGGACAGATGATTCCATCAATGAAGAAGGATTCAAGATATATAAAAGCGAAGATGGCACTAATTTCATTTTTTTACTAACCACAAATACCAATGAAGTCACCTATCAGGATAACAATATAGTAAAAGGAAAACTGTACTGGTACAGGATCATCGCCACGAACCGGGCCGGAGCCATCATCTCTTCTGCTTTTCAATACGATACTCTCAGCTCTATTCTCTCTACTCTTCCCACTGGAGTCTATCCCAACTATCTAAAACTGCAACAAAGAGGGGAGACCAGGATCGTTATAGGTGAACCAGACACAGCGCAAATAAAGATCTACAATATGGCCAATGTCCTGATCAAACAATTCACCAGTAGATACTTTCAAAAAGGGGATTACGTAGTATGGGATGGAACAAATGAATCCGGGGACAGGGTGGCTTCCGGGATATACTTTGTTCTTATTGAAGGGGAAAACATAAATAAAAAACTAAAAATGATCATTAAAAAATAAGGAGGTATAAAAACATGGCGGTTTCAAGAAAAGCTCTGAAAGTCAGCACGGGGGATGCCGTGGGCATCCTGGAAAAAGTATGCGGTGCCCTAGCTGGTAAAAATGTTAACATCGAAGCGATCGCGGCTTACGGCCAGGAAGGTAAGGCTTTCTTTTATCTTATAACTTCAGACAACGATCTGGCCGAAGAAGCGATCTCGGAATTGGGATATAACATGGAAGAGAGAGAAATGGTGGTCATGGAATTGCCTGATGAAGTGGGCCAGTTGAAAATAGTGGCTGAAAAGGTCGCAAAAGCAGGGATTAATTTAACCTATATTTTTGGATCCATTTCACGGGATTCAAAATCAGCCATGATCATCATGAACTCTGATAATAATAAAAAATTACTGGAAATTTTGTAACTGTTTTCTATCATTTTTCTTTAAAAAATTATTGATTTATTGATTTATTTTATTATACTTATAAGAGAGATTTTGCTATCTTTATTATAAGGGGGGGATGAGTCGTGGAAAAGAGACGATTCCCAAGAGCGAAAAGTTCCTTCCCGGTCTGGTGTCAGATCTACTTTGGAAAAGAGATCTCTTTTGACAAGCCAAAAACAAAGGATCTGAGCGCCAGCGGAATGCTTTTATTGATGCCGGAGGAAAGCAGGATCGGAGCCAATATGATACTAAAATTCAAAATACCGCAACTCGAGGAAAAGATCCTTGTTCAGGGCCGGGTCGTTCGTGTTAATAAGAGCGGTTCAAAATTATTCGATACCGGTGTCAAATTCCTCATTATCAGGGACAAGGACATCAAAGCCATCAATCAGTTCGTTATTACTAAAAAGTAATAACTTCGTTAATGATCTGTTCATCTGAATCTAACCTGTATGACAAATCTTGACTTTCAATTCAAATCTGATAAAATGTTAATTATATGAAAGAAGAAAAGGTAACGGTTTGTCACCTTTACAGGAGGTCTTCATGAAAAAAATTATTCTAGCCGCTATCCTTGGCGGGTTGATCGTTTTGATATGGGGTTCGGCAACCTGGATGGCGCTTGATGTCTATGTCCCTCATATTAAAACCCTTCCCAATGCCAATGCTGTGCTCGGTCTTCTATCAAAACAAAAAATGGAACACGCGGTCTATCATTTCCCGGGCTATTTTACCGGAAAGACTGATAAGCAGTTAAAAGTTCATGAAAAAAGGATGTTAAAGGGACCCAATATTAATTTCATGGTCTACAGCCCGAAAGGCTACCCTCCCTTTTCACCCAAACAGTTTATCATCGGACTTTTAAACAGTATTGTAGCCTGCTTTATAGTGGCTTTGATCCTTTCAAAGACAAAATCCAGATTTTATATTTCCCGTGTTTTTCTGGTGACTTTATTTGGCGTGTTCGCTGCCTGTCTGGGTCCTGTTGCCAACTGGAACTGGTGGCTTTTTCCTATGGGATTTACGGTTATTTCTGCCCTTGATCTGATCTTTACCTGGTTTTTGGCAGGATTGATAATAGCGGCTCTGGTCAGACCCCAGGCCTGAATTGGCAGATAAAAAGATTAAATATTTATTTCCATTATTTTTTCTTGTCATCCGGCTTGGCTTCTTCAGACCATTCACATCCGTATTTATCTATCAGGATATTGTCCAGTTCATCCGCTTTATTCGCCAGGTTGATAAGATTTTTTCTGATCTCTTCTTTGTGTGAAGAATCGATGTCAGCCAGGTAGACCCGGTAGGATATATAGACGATCCCCCTGTCTATTCCAAGGGAAAAGGGTTTAACCGGATCGCTCAAAATAAATTTGTACAGCTCGGTTAAATTGGCTTTGGGCAGCTTTACCATAGGGCAGGTCGTATACAGATAATTTGTTCTGTATATAAAGACCCTGACCAGAGCTGATCCTTTATAAAACTCCCAGTACTCTACTCCATTCCGGGAAATAACAGGATCGATACCCATCTTTTGCAGTGATTCTTCCACAAAAACCGCCAGTGGGGAAAGTTTCTGCTCTGAAAAAAGAACATCTGCCTCCAGCTTGCTTCCGCAGTTATCACAGTATTCTGTTTTTTCTATTAATAAAAAATTACAGGAGGGACATTTCACAGAATAGGCCACACTGGGATTATTCTTCAACCCTTCCAGTTCAGACATGATCTGATCTGCGGGCAGGGCAAATCCCATATTCTCGGCATCCATGAATTTGCTGGTTGTGATCCCTATGATCTTTCCATCAGCGCTCATCATGGGTCCGCCGCTGTTGCCGGGATTGATCGCCGCATCGGTCTGGATATAATGAAGGCCGCCGACCAGTTGCTTGGTTGAAGAGACAATCCCTTCGGTGACCGTAAAAGGCATGCCGAACGGGAAACCCAGTATATAGACCTTATCCCTGTCCTTGAGTTTTTCCAGTGGCAGAAAGCCTGTATCAGGAGCCCCCAGGGGTTTAGCCGGTTTCAAAAAAGCCAGGTCAAGTAGAGGATTGATCTGCAGGACGGTGGATTTAATTTTATCTTTATCCTGTGTCTCTACAGCGACAGATTTATTCCCGGATACAACATGGTGATTGGTCACAATAATATCCATATTCTTGAGATAAAAACCGGAACCGCTGCCGCTGGCTGTACTGATCTTGACAACGATTTTTGATAACTCTTTAAAATCTTTCACTGTTAAACCTCCAAATTGTTTTATTTCATCTTCATGACCTTTTCCAATACCTGAAGCAGTTTTTCTGAGGCCACCTTCCAGTCTAAATGACTCGCTTTTTTCAAACCTGAATTGAGCACTTCTTCTACTTTGGTGGGAATGGTGTTACGGAAAAAAAGATTATAGATCGCGTATAAGGCAAAGTGAGTCGCGGCAAAGAAATTAGACTGGTCATGATAATTCTTGGCTGTCTCATAATCCGGTCGCAGGATATTCTGTGCCACTGATAGGGAGGCTCGCCGTTTGGGAGGTATAAGAAATTTCGGGATATACATATTCTCATCAAATTTTTTCCTGTTCCATTTCTTTAATTTAGCGATCTCTGTTTTTGTTTTATTAAATATCTCATTAGGAGCCATGCCACCAAAACTGTCATTCAGTGTTTTCTGGATATCGGAAACCAGTTTGCCCTGAGGCTGAAGAAGATAATCCAGCTTCATCAGGGTGATACGGGCTGAATCCAGTCCGGGGATCCACCAACGGTTCGCTTCAAAATATTCAAGGTGCTTTAATGATTCATCAAGATATTTTTGATAAAGGTCCCATAATGTATCCAGTTGAGATTGGGTAAAAGGTTTTACCTGCATCTTGCTGACTCGTCCGGCACCCAGCTCTTCAATAAAAATATCATCATAGTAATCTGCAAAAATACAGATATCATAAAGCACATCCCATATTTTATAAGGCTCACATAATTCCAGGGGAGTCGTGTAATTGAAGAATAAAACATCTTTGTCAAGTTTTATCTGGGCCAACAGCAACCTGAAAAAATTGAGTTCAGAAATCTGCCTCATGATAATATTCTGTTTATCCTTTGGTAATTTTAAGAACGGGGCATGAACGTTGAACTGGTTATCTTTTATGGTTATTTTAACCATGATCGAACCGTGAGGAATATTAAATTCTGTCTTGTCCTTGTTCCCATATTCTTTTAGAAGGCTGGGATCAAGATAATTGAGAAGGTTGATAACCGTATCCTTGTACTTTTTTTTTGTCCAGCTATCCTGGCATTTGTCCCAGTGCTCCAAACTGATAGAAGATCCGATGATTCCCAGAACCGGTTCATCATAAAGGGGGGATTTTTCAATCTTTTCCATAGGGCCTCCTTTTATATTTTCCTTATTAGACTATGATAATGATAAAAAGTTCCCGTTTTACTCTTCCGGGACCCAAGGGCAGTTTTTATAATATACAAAATAAAAAGAAATGGCAAGTAAATTCTATTTACCTGTCCTTCGACCCTGACCTTTACCTAAAAGCCACAGAAAATAAAGAACCAGAGATGTAAAAATAACAGCCATATAATATTCTCTGTAGAGGATAGATCTGAAACCGAGATAGAGAAAGAGAAAAAGGAAAAGATAAATAATTTTTTTTAATTGATCTGTGTTTCTCTCTTTCATGAGCCGAACCAAACAAATTTTAATCAATTCTTCAAAAAAAGCAATAAAAATATTTGAAAAAACGAATAAAAAGTAATATGTTACCAGGATGAAACCATGGGTCATGATCATCCTTGTCATTGCTATACCTTCTCTGTTTTTGTATCCCGGACCTTTTTTAAAGAGTGTGGAATTTCTCTATGATCCTTCTTCTGATAAACGGATACCCCCGCATATAATCGTATATAAAGTTGCTCTGGCCGGCACATTCAACAGCTGGAATAAAGGATCGGATATTATGAATAAACAGGATAACGGGACCTTTGCCATCCACAAGACCCTGGGCCCGGGACTGTATTATTACAAATTTGTGATCAATGATACATTGTGGCTGGAAGACCTGAAGGCAGATAAAGATATCAGGAAAGATGATGGCACAGGCCAGGGAGCCTTTAATTCAGGCATTCTGGTAAAGGAGACAGGTATGGATTATGAGCCTATAAAAAAAGACCATATTAATAAGACGGCTTTAAAGCACAATTCTGAAAAAGAGTATTACTGTATAAGAACTCCCGGTACGATCAGGATCAGGCTGCGTGCTTTAAAGGATGATCTGGACAAAGTTCTTTTAATATACGACCAGAATAAAAAAGAAAGAAAAAAGATGATGACAAAGGTGAAATCTCCGGAGGGCTTTGACCTTTATGAGATTACTCTTTCCCTTAAAGGGAAAAATCCTTATTTTTCCTATTATTTCAAACTCCATGACGGGAAAACCGTTATGGATCATAAAAAAGACGACAGAGCCTTTGTCGGCTTCACAGGTATAATAACCAATATCCCTGACTGGGCAAAAGAAGCCATCTGGTATCAGATCTTCCCGGAACGATTTTATAATGGGGACAAGAATAACGACCCCCGGATGGAAGATATTCATTCCGGAACGATCCCCGGGTGGGAAATAAAAGACTGGGGTTCGGACTGGTATGGAATGGATGAGTGGGAAAACAAGAACTATGGGAATTTCTATCAATCCGTTTTGCAGCGAAGATATGGCGGTGACCTTCAGGGCATCTTGAACAAGCTGGATTATTTACAAAAGCTGGGTGTAAACGCTGTTTATTTGAACCCTGTTTTTCGCTCCCCTTCACTTCATAAATATGACGGCTCCTGCTTTCATCATATTGAAGAGACGTTTGGGCCGGACCCTGAAGGAGACAGAAAACTCATCCAGCAGGCTCAGGAGACAGATGACCCGGCCACGTGGGTCTGGACTGCCGCCGATAAACTCTTTTTAAAACTGATAAAAGAAATGCATTCCCGTGGTATCAAACTGATCATTGATGGCGTCTTCAATCATTCCGGCCGTCTGTTCTTTGCCTTCCAGGATATTTTAAAGAACAAGCAGAGATCAAAATATAAAGACTGGTACAGGATAACGTCATGGGATGATAACGTTCCGGATGGATTTCATTATCAGGGCTGGTTCGGTCATGGGTCACTCCCCGAGTTTAACCGGGACGAGGACGATGTTCATTCCGGGTATAAAAAGTATGTGTTTAATATAACCCGAAGATGGATGGTCCCTGACGGCCGTGTGCAAGATGGCGTTGACGGGTTCAGGCTGGATGTGGCTTTCTGTTTGCCTCACGGGTTCTGGAAAAACTGGCGGAGACTGGTGAAATCCATAAATCCCGATGCCTATATCACAGCCGAAGTGGTTGAGATCGCTCCCGAGTATTTAAAAGGTGATGAATTCGATGCGTTAATGAATTATCCCTTTGCCTATGCCGTATCGGAGTTTTTTATCGATAAAAAAATGAAGGTTACAGTTTCTGAATTCGACAAACGCCTCAAGGAGATTGGGAAGGCTTATCCGTCAGATATAACATATATAATGCAGAACCTTATGACATCTCACGATACAGCCAGGCTGGCGACCCTTATCGTCAATCCGGATAATCGATACCGGGATTTCGGGGGACATTTCTCCCGTTCAAAAATCGAGTCAAATCCCGCTTACAGGATCGACCGGGGAGGAGAAAATGAATTGGCCATCCATAAACTGATCGCTGTTTTTCAGATGACCTATGTGGGAGCCCCCATGATCTATTATGGAGATGAAGTGGGCATGACAGGAGCCAATGACCCGGATTGCCGGAAACCCATGCTCTGGGAAGAATTGGAATATGAAGATGAAACCATGCATCCGGTAAAAGGATATTCCCGGCCCCGGGAAACGAACAAGGTTAATAAGGACCTTTTTAACCATTACAGCCGTTTGATCAAGATCAGGAAAGAGCATCCGGCTTTGAAAAAAGGCGCTTTTAAGACCATCCTGGCAGATGATAAAAATGATGTGCTTGCTTTCTTGCGGACATACCGGAAGGAAAAGATCCTTGTCATCATTAATGATCAGGATAAAACCAATGACATAAAGTTAAAAATACCCTTTAGCAGGAGTAAAATGACCTGTCTTTATCATAAAGAGAAAGTCTATCACATTAAAAATAATCTACTCAGATTGACCCTCGGACCCAGGCAATTTGTTATCCTGAAATAAACTTTCTCCAAAGGCTTTGGTGATATTTAACAGATTGGATCTTTTAAAATATCGTTTGACCTTGCCCATGATCTTGAGCCATTCCTTTTTGTCCCGGGACATCCTTTCAATAAATTTTTCCGCGTCTTTTTGGAGCAAAAGAAAGGATCGATCCTGTGTATGGAGTCCGTAAAAATCGATCCCTACGATCTTTTCTGTCAGAAGGATCATAAAGATCGTGAGCCTGCCATCATTTTCCGGTTTCAACAGATGACAGAATTTCTTCAATGTCTTTTCCGGATCCTGCTCGTAGTCATAGCTGATATCGTTCAGGAATTTGATCAATTCAACTGTCTGATCATAATTATGTTCCGTCAATTTAGGCAATCCGCTTTCTATGATATAATTGCGAAGTTTTAAGAATTCACTGGCATTAAATATTTCGTCCCATCCTATTTTCGACAGGCTGACCATAATAAGGGTCATTCGTTTAATCCAGTCAAAAAAATCCCCTTCCTCAGGATAGGTGCCGAACGGGAGGAAGATCTTACGGACGATGGATTTCAGTGATCCGGTATTCTGAAATATAGTCTGCCACTCCCCTTCCTTGAGGTAAAAGATATAACTTTTTAGATCCATAGGTCCTGTATTTTCTGCCAGATCCATTTCTTAACTCATCTTTCCCTTATATTATAGCACAAAAAACAGAAATTTCCAAGTACGAAGAAAAAGAAGTTATCCAAGAGAGAAAAAAAGAATCGTCACCTGATACGCTTGTTTCTGTATTCCGCTTTTATCACCACTTTATGAAAATAGATACCCCGGGAAGAGGAATTCATCATTTCCTGATAGATATATTCCGGAACATTGTAGTATTGATATATTTCATTATTCCGGAACTCTGCCTCCAGTGTTCTTTTATCCCTGTCATAACCTGCCGATACCAAATGAGATGACCAGACCGGTTCCCTTTTTACGTGCCCTCTTCTTGAGTTCATAATAGATTGAATGCCTGCGAATATCATATTTCTATCCTCTCTATATTATGAGCCATTTTTTAGAAAAAAGGGCAATATTTTTTTACCACTGAATTCAGTGCGAAGTCTCCTCCAGGAATGGCGAAGCAATTCCAGGGACTGAAATCTTATGGATCTTGGATTATCAGAGATTTACAATTTGAAAATCAAATATTCTTCTAAAATGAATCTTTTATTTATTTCTTGCTATTCAGTGCTTTCAGAGCCTTCAGTGGCAGGAAAAAATCAATGAAAGTCATTCTGAATAACAATGATGATATCATACCGGGACAGATATTGATTGATGACCCTGAACCGTTTATCCGTTTGTCTGGATTTAAAGTGATACCGGTAGTAAGAAAAAGAGTTTAAAAATAAATTCCGTTTATCCGTGTCTTTAAAGATAAGATTCTTTAATTTTAAGACCGTGACCTCATAGTCTTCATTATAATAGATATAAGATATATGATGAAAGAGATAGGCCGGGTCAATGATATTATTATTTACTTTATCTTCTTTAACACAATCACCCAGATGAGTCACGATGCGCTTTTTCAGTTCGTGAGCAACAGAATGGTTCCCCGCGCTGGTTAAAAGCAGAACCCGGGGATACTGACTATTACCGCTAAAATACTGGTTCCTGGTCTTTATTAATTTCCTGAAATCCTCTTTCTGGATATGCAGAGTATACTTTAACTTGCGTCCTGAATTACTGAATAAGACATGATAATCATAAATCGGACGAAAAATGTTCTCAATATTCTGCCGTATCCTGATATTGGTAGTACCACTATAAACAATGATATTCGTAATCAACCTGTTATCATCGCTGAAAACAGACATTTTCTCATGGGGGAAGGGGCTTTTCAGTCTTAAATTAAGATCATAGGACGTGTAACTTTTTCCTGTATCCAGACTGACATTATGGATCCCTTCCTGTATCTTTATATCTGTGGACTGGAAGAGATTGAAAACAATATTTTTCACCCCATAAAATCTCAGGGATAAAAAAATAACAAGGATAAAGGTAAACAAGGTATAAAGAACAGATTTAAAAATAAGAAGGAACTGCCTTTTATACTGCTGGTGAGTTTTGTAAAACACGCTCTCTATTTTATCGATCAGGGTTTTATTGGCTTTTTTCAGGTCATGGAACAGATCAGCCACCACATTCGATTCTTCAGCCAGATGGGATTCATATTTAATGATATTGTCAAAATCTTTTAAATAACGATACATCTTTCGTATACGGAGATAATTGGATGGTATTTTTTCTATCAATTTCCTTATTCGATAAACAAAATAGACCAGAAGGATGAGGGAGCCCAGATACAGCATGAAAATAATAGAAATACCGATAATCGTAAAATTAAAAAAACGAACGAAGATCTTGCCCAGTACAATCAATATCAAAGCATCTGTAATGGGAATAAAAGCTCTTTTCAAAAAAGCCATGATCATTTTATTCCATTGGACTTTTTTATGCTTTTTATCGTAAAGATTCAGCTGCATGAAAAAGTTTGCGATCAAGTTTCCACCCCATTTTGTGTTTTTATCCAAATTATGTAGCATTTAAAATTTAATCTATTTTAATTTCCTTAAATGTCAAGAAGAAACCACCGAAGGAACAAAGGAATATTACCACTGAAGCCACTGAATTTACTGAAATTTTTATCTTTGTAACTATCTGAATCATAAAAAATTAATAATTTTGTCCTGTGTGGTTATATGCTTTGAATATAAAAAGCTTGTCAAAGATTAATCATTTTTATATTATTAAACAAATATGAAAAGAATAGGGATCTATCTTTGTCTCTTTTTGTTTTTAACCTGCGCTTCCAGCCAGAAATCTTCCTATTATGGCAGTAAAGAGATCTTTCGATTTTCTTTTGAATCTGTCTGGGAAAGGATGGTCTTTGTTCTGAATAATTTTGATGTTCCTTTATCTGTTCTTGATAAGGAACATGGCGCTATTGAAAGTGAGTACGTTCTTGTAGCGGAAAATTCACCTGTCATGGAAAAGGATTCATCCCTTGTAACGGAATATGGCCGTTTTAAATTAAAGATCAACCTGATTCCGGAAAGTATAGGCACATCTGTTCAGATCGATCCTATCATTGAGGCATTCGGCTCAAAAATCAATTCCAGCTCCCCTCCCACCTGGCATCCTCAAAATTCAAACGGATTTATTGAAGAATCGATCTTTGAAGACCTTCATCTGGCTTTGGAATCTGGGGGAACGGTGAGTAAGATCAAGCCCATCCAAAAGCTAAAAGAGGAAGAATTCGATGAAGAAAAGATTTACGCGCGGGCTGACCAGTATATGGTCGCCAAGAATTATAACAAGGCGTTAAGGGAATATCAAAAGATCATCAACCACAATCCCTCAAGTATCAGAGCCGCTTATAATATCGCCTGTGTTTATGCCATTAATAATGATATTAAAAACACCATGGCCTGGGTGAAACATATGGCCAGGCTGGATAATACAATCTTTGAACGGATAGAACAGGATCCTGATTTTGCCAATATTATCGACCATAACGCCTATAAAAAAATAAAACAGGAATCGGCTACGCCTTGATATTCCCATCCCTTTTTTATTCCCTTTAAATCCTGATCATATCAAATATTATTTCCAGACCAGCTTGCGTATAGCCACCATATCTTCTTCATTAATATCCGTAAACTCTATTCCCACGTCATATTTATGGTCGCCTATTTTTTTGACCCGTACCACCTGACCTTTAACAGAGATATTCCTTTTTAATGAGGGGAGCTTGAATTTCATCATTAGAAAAGAACCCTCTTCTTCTTTTTTATCCAGCTCGATCAATAGACCTACGGGAGATATATCCTTTGACAGGGGTCGGTCAAAGTAAACATTACTTTTATCAATGGTTTGGTACCACACACAGAATTGGCTCTTCATCCTGACAAATCTTCTTTTCTCCATAATATTTTCCTTGAAAAATAGCTACCTGTCAAAAAACAGGACCAGACCGGTTATTACAGGAGCTGTCTCTATCTTTATCCTATATATTTTTACCTTAAAGTCAATTTAATTCTTCACGGATACGTTACGGTTTTTTTAGAAATACAGCAGGTATTTAAACGTCGATGTTGAACAAGGGTAAGAAATATTTCGTCCCTATGAGAGGAGGTCTCTTCCACAGAGCCCAGACAGGATCATTGTAGAAACTTTACACCCACACTATAGAGCCCATTGTCCTCTTTTTCGATCCAGGCGACCTGACCATCAAACTTCAACTCTTTATTATCTTTCTTTACAATTCCCTGCAAATGATCTGATTCTTTCAAAGTACCGCTATTTAAAAGTAATCCTATCCCTCCCTTGCTGATATCTTTCAATCGCTGTATCGTTTCGTTCAGATCACCCGGGTGGGTAACAACAATAGCCATGTTGACCTTCTTGTCAATCATGATCCGTTTGAATTTTCGTCTTTCTTGTACAGACTGATCATCCTCATAGGTCTTTTCTATTGAAGCCCTGTGCATGGTTAACCTGGCTAAATGGACCAGTTCTGATGTATCTTTCTTTGTATCTGTCAAATAAGTGGCCATTCCCATGGAAATATTTAATTTCCCATTATAACTTATCTTATCAAGTTGAGATCTGATCTTATCAGCCACAATGGAGGCGTTGATCTTTGGAGTCTTGGGGAGCAGGATAAAAAATTCACCCATATTATATCTGACAGGGATATCCGAAGACCGTATTGATTTTCTTATGGTCTGAGCACAGAGTTTTAAAATGGCATGAGATTCATTCATTCCCATATATTCTGTAATTTTATCAAAATCATCTATACTTAAGATCAACAGGGATACGGGTAAATTATATCGCTTTGCCGAGGCGATCTCTTCTTTCATTCGTTTATTAAAATAAGTGGCATTATATAAAGACGTGATATCATCTATAAGAACGTTTTTTATCATCTCCTCCAGATATTTTTCATCAATGATAACGGGGTCTTTTATAAATTTCCCCTTAATATTGACCAGAAAATCAACTGCGGCCACATAGACACCGACATCCCTCCGCAGGAATTTGTTCAACCTGTGCAGATTATCAATAATCCCCTCCCATATCCGCTTGGCTTCGTCAGGTTGAAATTGAAGATTGGTCAGTTTATAAATAACGATCGAAAATATCTTCTGCCCATACCGTTCGATGAACGTATTCACTTTTTTCCTTGTCTCTTTATCAACAAGGTCCTTATCAACAAGCCCCAGGATAATATCATAGCTCAGGGTGTCTGAAAGAGCAAAATTCGGATTCTTCATAGATCACCACCTTTGTAAAATTAAATGTCCCCTCGTTTTCAAGCCTTCAGTCTGATCTATCATAGTATAATTAAACGTATCAAATCAAAAAAAGTTTGAAATTCTTATTCACTATTGATGGATCTTATCCATCATGCCCAGGATCTGAATAGACAACCTTTTTAATTCTATATAATCCTGTAAATAGGTCAAATTATACTGTAAAAGATCGTTTTTATCTTGAATAATAAAATAAAGATCACTTCGACCCTGTCTGTATTTTTTCTCTTCCTCTTTCAATTTGATATCACCCTGTTCAATCAGTTCTTCATCATGCTCAAGGATATCTTTATAAACTTTCCAGATATTTACCAGCTGATCAAAACTCTGGGTATAGCTCAATTCAAAATCTTTGAAATCATCTCCCCATTTTTTCAACGATTCCTGACTTGTCTTTACCTGTCCCCTGCCCTGATGGGCGCCTAATGGATATACCAGTTCCAGGCCGATCGTATAATCTTTGTAATCCATGCTTTCAAAGATCTTATCTGAATCCTGTGTATAGTTTCTTATATTATAGGACAATAAAAAATTCAATTCGGGCAACAGCCCGCTTTTATCTTTTTTTAATGTTTCCTCCAGAAGTGTCCTGGTCAAATTCAATATCTTTTTCTGGCGAGTCTTATCAAGTGAAAATTGAGCAAGGTCAACAGACATCAGATCCACTTTGTCTTCAGGATAAATAGCCAGATCAGAAGGGACCGAAACAGATCCATGCATCCACATGTATATCTTTCTGGACATGATGTCATACCTGATTTTATGCAGTTCCTGCGCTTTTTGATATTCAATATTCAGTATTTTGGTCTGACTCATATCAGAACGATCAGAAAGATCAGCCTTGAACTTTCTTGTAATCTGTTCCAGCAGGATCTGGCTGTTCTTTACATTGGTCGAATAGATATGATACTGGTTATATAAAAGATACCAGTCAAAATAAAGATTATACAGATCGATCAGAATGCTTTCAATACTCTCCTTGACCGTTTCTGTGGTTATCAACTTGTTCAGCCGGGTCTGCTTTAACGGGAACCGGTCGACAATGCCCAGCCAATTCTTTAAAAGAGGCTGACTCACATTGATATAAATTTCCGGGGAATAATAATCAATACGGGTAAAAGGCAGGGAGGAACCGGGAGAAAATGCCAGTCGTGTTTTATTGTACTCCAATCCGGTCCCCAACTTTGTTCCCAGGTAAGGGACCATCCAGTTGATCCCGGCCCCCAAATTATCTGTTTTCTGTTCACCGATCTTGTCCGAAGAGAACTCGGAAAAAGGCTGACTGAAAATCCTGTTGTAATGGATATTAAAAACGATATCATGGATGGCTTTAGCCTGAATATGTTCGGCCTCGGACAGCGCGATATCTGAAAGGGCGGAAAATATCTCGGGATTATTTTTCATACAGTGATCCATAAATTCATGCAGTGTTATCTTTTGGCCCTGGGCCAAAGCTTTGAACGGGAGAGGAATGATCAGCAGGATCATAATGGCTCTGCTGATCTGTCTCTTTTTGCCAAACAATTTTTTTATGCGTTGCTTTACATTATATTCAGCCAGATATAATAACGGGATTAAAAACAGGGTCAGACTCGTGGCAAAAGCTAGCCCCCATGACATCACAATAGTAGTCGGCACGATCATTGGGTCTTTTCCTCCTAATCCATAAGCTGTGGGCACAAGTCCGGCAATGGTGGTAATAGTGGTTAATAAAATAGGACGAAGCCTGGTTGAGGCTCCTTCCACAATGATATTCTTAATATTACTCTTTTTTATTTTAGTTTTCAATGAATTTATATAACTCACCATGACCAGAGAATCGTTCACGACAACTCCGGCCAGACCCACCAATCCGAAAAGAGCCATAGTGCTCAATACCATATTGTGGATCAGCAGGGCAACAGCAATACCTATGATGCTGAAGGGAATAGCCAGAAGAACGACAAATGACTGGCTAACAGAGCGGAAAAGCATGATCAGCATAAAGAAGATAAGGCTTATGGCAACAATCGAGGCATTGATCATACTTCCAATGGTTTCCTGGCTCTCCTTGGCTTCACCCCCGATAATGAGCCTGAAACCGGGGTGTTTTTTTTCAAAATCGTCGAAATCCTCAAGTAATTTATCGTATATCTCTTTAGGCGTGATCTTTTTCTTTTCTACATCCGCTTCAATGATCGTTGTGCGATCACCATTGTAATGATTGATCCGGCTCACCAGATCCTGTTTTTTTATATTAATTAAAGGAGACAGTTTGACCAATCGATTTTGATCATTCAAAATATTAAGTTTTTCAAGAGTGAGCAGGGAGTTTTTATACCTGTCCTCTAGGATCACACGGTATGAGACCAATTCATCCGGTTCCTGTATCTCTGTAGCGATCACACCGCTGAAAGACGCCCTGATGGTCTCGCCGATCGCATAGGGAGAAACGCCGCTTCGTGCCGCCTTATTATGATCCACCATGATCTTTACTTCTTTCTTATCCTCCTCATCGCTGCGTGTCATATCCTTAATTCCCTTCAAGCCCGTAAGATAGCGGTATATTTCATCCGCTATTTCTCTTCTTTTTTTATTGTCATTACCAACGATCTGAAGATTGATGGCCCGTCCTTCAGGTGGCCCCCCTGTCTCTTTCTGAAAATAAACATTAGTGAAGGTAGCGCTTTGTTCGATCACTTTTCTTATATTACTGATAATAGAATCAGATTTTATCTTTCTTTTCGATGGAGGGGTCAGATTCACTCCAATATAGAAATTTTCCGGATACCCGACGCTTCCAATATCTGAACCATAGGACCTAATAATATCTTTCGGATACTGATCCAATACGCTTTCAATGATCTTTACTTTTTGAGTTGTATAATCCAGGTTCTGCCCCTTTTGAACCTGGCCGGAGATATATATCACGGAAGTCTCTTCCGACGGGAACCCGATAAATTTTATAACCTTTCCGGAGAATAAGATGTAATAAGAAGCTATAAAAAAAACAATAAAAGTAAGGATGACCCTGTATTTCTTGTCTAAAAGTCTTTCCAGAACTTTTTCATAGGTTACTCTGAATTTTTTAATGAACTTTTTTTCTTCCGGCTCTATCTTTGATTCTTTAATACCAAAATTATGAGAGAGATGATTGGGCAAAATAAACAGGGCTTCAAACAGACTCCCGGTCAGAACAAAGATGACGACCAGAGGGATCTCTTTGGTAAAATCTCCCACCATGCCCTTTAAATTAAAAAGAGGGATGAACGCCACAATGGTGGTCAAAACGGTTATAATAACAGGATTAGCTACTTCTACCGTGCCCTTATAAGCCGCCTTTACCCAGCTTTTTCCCTGCAACCGGTGACGGTAGATATTCTCGGAAATAATAATGGCATCATCCACTACCATCCCCATAACCACAATAATGCCTAAAAGCGAGATGCTGTTTATTGTGATATTAAAAAAATAGAGAAAGATCATGGCAAAAGCAATGGAAAGGGGGATACCGGCCGCTGTCCAGACCGCATTCTTTATGTTCATAAAAAGAAAAAGAATAGAGATCACAAGGATAAAACCTATCAAAGCATTATTCTGAACAATCGATAACCTTGTCCGCGTATCTGTGGATATATCCCACAGATACACAAAATCAATATCCTCATCCTTTAATGACCTTTTATATTCTGCCACCACTTTTTTGATCTGGTCTGTGGTTTTGATGATATCTGCATTCTCTTTCTTTCTCGGATAAACAGAGATCCCCTCTTTCCCGTTGAAACGCACACGCACGACTTCATCGGCAAATTCATCCTCAACCTGGGCAATATCCTTTAAATATATTTTGGTGCCTTCAAAGGTACTGCGTATGATGATATTCTTTACATCATCCAGGGTATTAAATTTTGCAAAGACAGACAGAATTGTATCTCTTATACCATCTTTGAACGTGCCGCCGGTCACCTCGATATTATGGGCCCTGACAGATTTGATCACTTCCTGAATCGAGATATAATTAGCCTCCAGTTGTTTAAGATTCAGCTTTATCTTTATCTCTCTGTCCAGGACTCCTTTATCATCAACCTGTTTAATACTGTCCAGTTCCTTTAATTTCTTTTTAAGGTCTTTGGTCCTTATGCGAAGTTGCCCATAGGAAAGCGTCTTTGAAAAGACGCCTATCTCCATGATCGCGAAGGAGGATACCTTCCACTCCCAGATACTGGGTCGTTTGGTGATCTCATCCGGCAGGTCCACATTATCGATCGCTCTTCTAATGTCTGTTTTGACCTTTTCCACATCCTCAACATCATCATCTATGATCACTCTGACGCTTGATGAATTCTTTACGGAATAAGACGTATATTCTTTTATGCCATCGAGCCCTTTGATCGCATCTTCCAGAGGGATGGTCACCCCTGACTCAACTTCGTGGGGAGAGGCGCCGGGATAAAAAACTGAAATAAATAACCGTTTCCTATCGACATGGGGATAACTTTCCCTGTTAATGCTTCTGAGGCTGATAAACCCGACCAGAAGGATAAAAAAAGTTAAAAGGTTAATGAACAGGCTGCGATTGATTAAATACTTTATAAGGAATTTCATAATCTTTAATGATCGAAATAATAATTTATAATTTATTTAATTACAATTCAA
>JAFGFC010000049.1 GCA_016931325.1 Spirochaetota bacterium
ATGGTCCAGTAGTCCGAATACCAGAAAATCAAAGATCATATCTTCATTTACCGATCTTTTAACAAAAGGGAAGGACAGTAAAGATTTTATTTCAGAAGCAAAAGCAAAAGTATTATCATCCTTATAAAAATAAAAAGGGATAATGCCGAACCGGTCACGCGAACAAAAAAGCAGATCGTTATGGCTGTCATAGATACAGAAAGCCCACTGCCCGTTAAACCGGAGGACACAATCCCTCCCCCACCTGTGATAGGCGGCCAGGACCACCTCTGTATCTGTCCGGGTTTTGAAGGAATAACCCTTTTCTTTCAGCTCGTCTCTGATCTCCTGATAATTAAACACTTCCCCATTATAAACGATCCAATTATTTTTATAACCCATGGGCTGATGGCCCCTGTCACTGAGATCAAGGATACTCAGCCGTCTGAATCCAAAGGCCAGATCATATCCCTCTTGGGGTCTGATAGCGGTGATACCGGGAAACTGCCTTTTTATGCCTCTGGAGCTATCCGGCCCGCTTAAAAGCCTGTATCGTTTATGGTTTTTATTCACAAGCAGATACCCTTCATCATCCGGTCCTCGATGGCGAAGGAAAGATGTGGCTTTATATAACAGGGAATGATCAATATCGGCTTTCTTTAAATGATTGATTCCAATAATTCCGCACATGATCTATTTTTTAAAATACGCCAAAAATGTCTTCACTTCTGCTACCTTGTAATATTTAAATAGAAAAAGAAGAAGGCTGTAGACAGACAAAAAGAAAATAGATTTTCCAAAGAGACCCAGGGCCATGATGATCCTTGAATGACCACCGCCCATCACCCTGTCTGCCAGCACGATCAGGATACCCGCTATAAGGGCGGTCAGGATCGGTTTCAATAAGATCTTTGACCAGAACCTGACAGGATCGATCTTTATAAATTGATGGAAAAGGACCAGAAGGTAAATGGTGCTGGCAATGAGAGCCAGGGACGTGCCAACGAGTATTCCGGGGAATTGGAAAAGGATAACAAGAGTAATGCTCAGGCTCAGATTCACGATCGTATCAAAAACACCGAATCTCATATTGATATCCGGACGGCCCATGCCAATAGCCATCACATAAGCCACGCCACCAAGGCAGTTAAAGAAATAACCCAGGGAAAGGATATAAAAGACCGAGGCTGAACTTAGAAGGGACGGGCCCACCCAGACCAATAGAAGGTCCCTGGCAAAGATATTGACCAAAAACAGGAGGGGAACGATGATGGTCACAATATACTTGTTAGCCAAGTCATAAAGACGGAAGATCTTTTTCATATCTTTTTTAGCCTTTAATTCTGACACAGCCGGGACCACGGCTGATATGAGAAGAGACGTAATATACCTGATCTGATGCAGGACCCTTGTTCCCACTTCATAGAACGAAACAAAAGCCATGCTCAAGAATTTTCCTATAATAAATTTGTCGGTCTGAAAGCTCACGATTTCCGGCATCGAACCCAGCTGGTTCTTGATCCCGAAGGAAAAGATCTTTTTCAACTCCCTGCGGTCAATATAAGCCGGGTGGACCTGAAGCGAGGGCAAGAGGCTTTTTGAGACAATAAAGGAAACAACGATCATAACGATATTGACTGCCAGAGAGGTTATAACCAGCCCTTTCAATCCCCATCCCAGACTCAACAGGACCACTGTCCCCGCAAAGGTCAGAAATCCGCACAGAATATTGATCTTGTTTGAAAGATCCATCCTTTGAAGCCCCAGAGGGATATGGATAAACACAGAGAAGATGTTGACCAGAACAAAGGAAAGTAATGCCAGATGATAAACGCTGTTGAACTTTTGTTCCAACCCGGGTGAAAGTCTGAAAAAAGAAATAACCGGCCCTTTGAACACAGCCGCCAGAACATAGATCAGGCTGAAGACCAGCAGATAGAAGAAAATACCGGAGGCGACCATTTGATTGATAGCTTTAAAATCATGTTTTTGATTATATTCAGCCGTATACTTGATAAAGGCCCACCTTATACCAAAATCAAATAACCTCAGGTATCCGGCCAGAACGAACAGGATAGCGTAGATCCCGAATAACTCCACCCCTATCTTTTTAATGATAAAGGGGGTGAGGATGATAGTGGTTAAAAGGCCAAAAGCGCGGCCTATAAAATTATAGATCGTATTGGATATTATTTTTCTTCCTGTGCTCATCTCTTTTTAGCCACAATACGGTATTGATATGTAGAGAACCCCTTGAATAATCTGATCAGGTTCAAGGTCAGGACTTTTGCCCATTTTGAGACCAGGTAATTCCGTTTTATTTTGACGATCAAAAACCCTGATCTGAAAAAAAGATCTTTAATGGTCTTTAACGTAAAAAACCTCAAATGGGTTTCATCCAGAATGCCGGATGATCGATAATCCCATTGGCCCCAAAGCAGCCTGAAAGACACGGTATAATGTTGAACGTTAGGGATGCTGGCGATCAAACACCCTTCTTTTTTTAAATGATCTTTTAATTTAACAAGTAAAGAGACCGGATCGATCAAATGCTCCAGGACATCGGCGCAGATGATACAATCAAAGTAATTCCTTTTAAAGGGAAATCTCATTGTTTCAATATCACCGACCAATACCCTGTTGAATACCTTTTTGGCTTTTTTAGCGGCCTTCGGACAGCGTTCCACACCCACAAGGTTTTTCGCTCCCCTTTGTTCAAGGTCCCGTCCTAGTCTGCCCTCCCCGCATCCGATATCCAGGATGTTATTGCTGTCGGCGGGGATCATTTCCAGGACATCTTTTCTATCGATCGAATAATATTCTTTTGGTTTTTTTAAATGGCTCATGAAAACAGTCTTCTAAAAAATCCGGCCAAATAAAGCAAGGCGAAACGAAGGTTCAGTTTGGCTGTCTCACTTTGTACAAAGTAGTCAAAGGATCTCTTTTTATCCAGATCCAGGAAAAGGCTGGCCAGTCTCATATAGTAATTAGTTAGAGCCTGTTTTTTCTTTGTCCCTTTGAGGTATTTAATGAATCTGTTAAAAACAGATTTCAGATCATGAATAAGATCCCTGACATTCTCTTTTTTAAGAGAAGATCCTTTTCGTCTTGACAGGTTATACTGAATAAGATCTTGATCGATATGGAAAAATTTAAAACCGGCTTTTGACAATCTTAACCACATATCAAAATCCTGAACACCCGCTTTGGCTTTTAGATCAATATTAAAAAGACCGGTCTTTTTAAAACAATCCTTTCGCATCATAACAGAGCTGGAAGACGGGATAGGATTGAGATTGATCAGGATATATTCAAAATCCGAATAATTTTTCTTTGGAGGAGGGACATATATCTTTTTCGTCTTACGTTCAACATCCTGATAAACCGCATTACCGTAAACAATATCACCCCGGCCGGTTTCCAGGGCTTTCATACATATCTCCAGCTTGGCGGGGAAATATCTGTCATCATGATCAAGGAAAGCCAGATAGAGACCTTTTGATCTCTTTATCCCTAAATTGGTCGAAGCTGATACCCCGAGATTTTCTTTATGATAATAATATCTGATATTTTTCTTCCTGATCAGATCTTTTATAACCGTCTTTGTATTATCCCTTGAGCCGTCATCAATGATGATAATCTCAAAATTCTTATAGGTCTGCCGCAATACGCTTTCAATGGTTCCGCGAATAAATTTAGCGGCCTTGTAACAGGGAATGATCACGCTAACTAATTTCATTTGTTACGAGTTGAAGAACCTTACGGGCTGTTCTTTCATTGACCAGAGCATGGGTGGGAAGATTTATGATATGCCGGCATACTTTTTCCGCCACCGGACACATACCTTTTTTATAATCCAGCCTGCTCAGATTGTGTAATACGGGATGAAGGGGAGAAACGAACCAATCCCCTATCTCTATCCTGTGTTTTCGGGCCTTTCCAAGTATCTTTTCTTTATCTTTCACCAGCAGGGGAAAGCGCAGGTAGGTCACATCCTTGACAGATGATGGTTTGACAAGGTCAAAGTTCTTCCCTTTCAGGACCTTCTCATATAAGCGGGATATTTTCTTCCTGTGCCGGATCACCGGATCGATAGTTTTTAGTTTTTTGATCAAGAGCCTTTTTTGAAAGGAAGACATCTGCAGGGCATAACGGTCTGGTCTTTTCATGTCCAGCTCGCATCGATCAGAAGACCCGGAGATCATACCCGATGAGTATAATCTCCTGTAAATGGTTATCAGTATCCAATACGTAAAAGGTTTAAACAGCCATGTAAAGGCCAGATATTGCAGATGTAACATTAACCTCTCTTTCATATTTGGCCTTTCAAATTCTTCAATGACATCTTTCATTTTTGCTTTTAATCTTTTATGATTAACCATGCAGAAACCGCCAAAGCCTGTGGTGATGGGTTTTGACCATTGTGAAGAAAAAAAAGCGGCATCGCCCAGAGTTCCCACCTCCCTTCCCTTATATCGGGAACCTATCGCATGAGCGGAATCCTCTATGACGAATATATTATTCTTCCTGGCCAGGCTCATGATCTCTGCCATATCAGCGGGGATCCCGAATGTATGCTGGGCAATAATGACCCTTGTTTTTTTTGTTATCTTTTTTTTGATCTTTTTGATATCAATATTGTAATCTTTTTCATTGATATCCACATAAACAGGCCTGGCTCCCAGGTACTTGATAGCGTTGGGAACAACGACACAGGTGAATCCGGGCAGGATAACTTCATCATCTTTCCTTACACCGGCGGCCTTTAAAAGGGCGAACAGGGCTACACGGCCTTTGTAAAAAAAATAAAGATTATCTGTTTTCATTGACAAAGATGTATGACATGATCCCTTTGTGGATCTGTATCTGACCGATCCTTTTAAATCCCGATTTTTCATAAAACAGGATGGCCTGCTTCAAGCGGGACCCCACAACAACCTTGAATTTCTTGCATTTCATTCTTTTAAATTCTTTCTTCAGTTGATTCATCAGCTTTGTGGCCACGCCCTTACCGTGATATTTCTTTTCCACGACAATCCCTAAAAGTTCACTTCGTGGCAGATCACATAAGAAATGTTTTCTGGGATAAAAGACAAGCTCGATAACCCCTTTCAGGACCTTGAAACGAAAGACCCTTAAAAACAGTATGGGGATGATCTTCAAAATGTTCTTTTTATAGAAATATTTGAAAAACTTGTTTATATCTTTAACTCCCGAAATAAAACCAATGACATTCCCTTCGTATTGAGCCACAAGCAGAATAGCGCCCTTGTAGAAGTAAAGGTTCTTATAGAGAAGATATAAGAACTTTCTCCCCAATGAGCTCAAAAATCCTGTGGGGATAAATGTTTTGTGCAAATACGAGATCCGGGGGATATCCCCCTTTTTCGCTTTCATGATCTTTAATCCTTTCATAAATTCTCCCTTGTATATTAAATTTCGACAACAGGTCGTACCTTATTCAGATCCCTTGTGTACTGATTATGGCAATGGTTGCAAGTCCCTTTTTTTTCAGCAAACGACAATTGGTGCCCGCATTTGCAGACCCACCCCTTGATCCTGGCCGGCACACCCATGACCAGAGCATAATCAGGCACATCACCCGTCACCACGGCCCCGGCTGCCACAAAAGCATACCTGCCGATCTCATTCCCGCAGACAACCGTGGCGTTGGCCCCGATGCTTGCCCCCTGTTTTACCAGGGTATCCTTATATTCATGTTTTCGTTCGATAAAGCTTCTTGGATTGATCACGTTCGTGAAGACCATGGAAGGACCGCAAAACACATCGTCCTCCAGAATGACATTGTCATAGACAGACACATTATTCTGGATCTTGACCCTGTTTCCCACAATGGCTTTTTTATCAATATAGACATTCTGTCCGATAATACAATTTTTCCCTATCCTGGCGCCTTTCATAATATGACTAAAATGCCAGACCTTTGTACCCTGTTCTATCAAAGCCCCCTCATCGATCACGGCTGTGGGATGGACAAAGTATTCATTCTGCTTTTTTATTTCTTTTTTCATAATGCCACCTTCTCTTTCATGGACTTTTCGGCTAATTTTAAAAATTGCAGGACCTGCAATCCTTCCCGGCCATCGGTTCTTGGCGGTTTGCGTGTTTGAATCGATTGAAGAAAAGCCTTGCATTCATTCTTTAGAGGTTCTGATGCTTCTATTGACACCTCTTCAGCCTGAGCCTTTCTGGCCACAGGAACCTTGTTTTCCCATTCGATCCTGTGCGGATAGAGTAACAGCTTTTTATCAGCGGTATCATCAAAAACGGCCATCTTCTTTTTTCCCACAATGACCAGTTTCTGCTCTTTAAAAGGATGAAGCCACGAGACAAAGATATGACCCCTCATATTATCATGAAAGATAAAATTGGTCAGTGTCACGTCATAGATATCCTTTTGAACATAGGCACCGCCAATGGCTTTTATCTCTTTGGGAAATTTATTAACGAGCATCAGGATGACAGAAATATCATGAGGAGCAAAACTCCATAAAATATTCTCTTCATTTCTTAATTTCCCGATATTAAGGCGATTAGAATAGATATAATGGATATCTCCCAGTTCCCCCTTATCCAGGATCTCTTTCAGTTTTAAAATAGCCGGGTGATACTGAAGAATATGCCCTACCATCAGGATCCGGTCTTTTTTTAATGCCATTTGAACCAATTCGTCTCCCTGTTCGATCATAAGAGCCAGGGGTTTCTCTACAAAGACATCCTTGTCTGCCTCCAGAGCCTGTCTGGCCAGATCATAATGAGTCACGGCCGGAGTGGCTATGACCACACCTTTTATATCTTTATTCCCGAGTATTTCTTTATATTCTTTTGTATAGCGTATTTCCTTATACTCTTTTTTTCTCTGGGCGAGGATACGGTCCTCTTTTTCGCAAACTGTTTCAAGAGTTCCCAGTTCATAAAAATTCCTTAAAAGATTCTTACCCCAGTACCCCGCCCCGATCAGACCTACTTTTATTTTCTCTTTCATATTTTCTTTTTTCCTTCCATCCGAAACAAATGAGTCTATTTAAATTTTGCGGATTTCCCCTGAAATTTCTTCCCTTGGAATTTCTGTGAAATTCCAGGGACTTGATCCTGGGAATTGCTAGGCAATTCCACAGGGTTGAAATTCCTCGAGACAAAACCGTAATTTATTCATTCTCCCTCGTTATGAGGTTACTTTAATTATCCTATATAATTTTGGAAAATTGAATTTGCCGAATCATTTGTAATGCTTCCTGATCCACTCCTTATAACTGCCGCTCTTAATATTTTCAACCCATTTCTGATTGTTCATATACCATTTGATGGTCTGTTCTATTCCGGTTTCAAAGGTATGCCCGGGTGACCAGCCCAGAACCTTTTTGATCTTTTTGCAATCGATCGCGTACCGTCTGTCATGACCCGGTCTGTCTTTGATAAATGTGATCAATTTTTTGTATTCCTCAATATTTATCTCTGTTAATGAAGATAATATTTCGCATAAAAAATTAACAAGGTCAATATTCTTCCATTCGTTCTCACCACCGATATTATAGGTCTGACCGTCCTGGCCTTTATGCATGATCAGACTGATGGCTTCGCAATGGTCTTCGACATACAGCCAGTCCCTTACATTCAGACCATCCCCATAAACAGGCATGGGTTTGCCTTCCAGAGCATTACAGATCATCAGAGGTATCATTTTTTCGGGAAATTGAAAAGGTCCGTAATTATTTGAACAGTTGGAAATGGTGCAGGGCAGTCCATAGGTCTTATAATAAGCCCTGACCAGATGGTCTGAAGCCGCCTTGGAAGCGGAATAGGGGCTGTTAGGACTGTATCGGGTCTCTTCTGTGAAATACCCTTTTTCACCCAGTGAACCAAAAACTTCATCCGTGCTGATATGATGGAACAGAACATCATCACGTTCCTTCCACAACTCCCGGGCGATCTCCAAGAGATTAAATGTGCCGATTATATTGGTAAAAATAAACTCTTTGGGGCCATAGATCGACCGGTCGACGTGAGATTCAGCCGCAAAGTGGATAACTGCATCTATATCATACTGCTGAAAGATGTCTTTGATATTTTTATAATCCTGAATATCACACTTTTTAAAAAAATAGTTCTTCTCGCCATGCTGCTTCTCTATTTCCGTAAGATTCTCCGGATTGCCGGCATAGGTGAGGCTGTCAACATTGACCAGGATACCATCAAAACCGTTATTAAAAAGATATTGAATAAAATTAGAGCCGATAAACCCGGCGCCGCCTGTGACCATAATATTTTTTAATTTTCTTTTCATTTGACAACCTCATTGCCCTAATTCTTTGATGAATTCTTCCAGAGCCTCCTGCCACGGCCTGATGGTCAGAGAAAATATATCTCTGATCTTTTTTTTGGAAAGTGATGAATTTTCCGGTCTGACAGCGGGCAGGGGATACTCTTCTGTGCTGACAGGGATCAGATCGATCTTTTTCTGTATGATATTATATTTCAAGGCCAGAACATATATTTTTTTGGCAAAATCGAACCAGCTGGTGATGCCTTCATTGGTAAAATGATAGATCCCGCACTTTTTTCCCCTGTTTTTTATGATCTGTATGATGCAATCAGCCAGGTCCCGGGTATAGGTGGGGCTGCCCTTCTGATCGCTCACGATCTTTATCTCATCTCCTGTCCGGAAAAGCTTTAACATGGTATGAACAAAGTTATTCCCGTTCTTGCCATAAAGCCACGCTGTACGGATAATATAAAAGTCCCTTAAGATCTTCTGAATATAATGTTCTCCTTTTAATTTACTCCTGCCATAAACATTCAGCGGGTGAGTTCTGTCATCTTCCTTATAAGGATCTGTTTTTTTTCCATCAAAAACATAATCAGTGGAAATATGAATGAAAGACGCCTTTTTTTTTCTGGCCAGGCGGGATAAATTCTTTACGCCTTCAGCATTGACCTGCATGGCTTTTTCTTTCTCTGATTCGGCTGAATCCACATTTGTGAAAGCCGCGCAATTGATGATCTGATCGATACGTTTATTATCCGTAAAGGATTCGATTTTTTCCGGACGGGTGATATCCACTTCATTATCTGTGGCAACATAATCCCATCTCTGTTCCTCAATAAGATCCTGTACATCTGTCCCCAGCATCCCTTTATTTCCAACCAGCCAGATCATGTTTGATCAGATCACCAGCCGAACTGATTATATCCTTTTAACACAAGTTTAAGATAATCCTGATAAGAATTTTCCGGCATACGATCTATTAGTTTCTTGAACTGCGATTCTGAAATGAAACCTTTTTTCAGCGCAATCTCTTCAATGCAACCTATCTTCAATCCCTGTCGTCTTTCCACCGTGGCAATGAAATTGGCCGCATCCATCAGGCTGTCATGGGTCCCTGTATCAAGCCAGGCATCCCCCTGCCCCATCAGTTCCACCTGCAATTTCTTTCTGGAAAGATAGGTTTTATTCACATCCGTGATCTCCAATTCCCCCCGTTTTGATGGTTTCAGACCCTGAGCGATCTTGATGATGTCGTTATCATAAAAATAAAGCCCTACAACAGCGTAATGACTTTTAGGTCTGGCGGGTTTTTCTTCGATGCCAATAACATTTCTTTTTTTATCAAATTCCACTACGCCATAACGCTGGGGGTCCTTTACCCAGTACCCAAATACCACAGCTCCGTCCTTCAGATCTTTCCTGATAGACAGACGTTGCATAAAGGCTTCGCCATAAAATATATTATCACCCAGGATCAAACAGACAGAATCATCTCCAATGAATTTTTTCCCGATAATAAAAGCCTGCGCGATCCCTTCCGGCCGCGGCTGCTCCTGATAGGATATCTCAAGCCCTATTTGAGAACCATCGCCAAAAAGCGATATGAACTGAGGCAGGTCCCTGGGGGTCGAGATGATCAAGATCTGTTTGATATCAGCCAGCATAAGCGTGGATAATGGATAATAAACAAGTGGCTTGTCATAGACAGGCATTAACTGTTTTGACGCCACGTCAGTAATGGGATATAACCTGGTGCCGGACCCGCCGGCTAATATTATTCCTTTCATAAAATTCCTTTTAACATTATATAATTAATGTTTTCACTTTTTCACGTGGTCTTCCACAAGTTTAAGGACATAGAGGCCGATCATGATATTTATCCCCACGATCAACATCAGGGTAAAGATAAATTCCTTTGGAAGCCAGACTGACAAAAATGATATAAATCCAAGATAAACACAGACAACATAGATCAAAAGTATCACTTTTTTATAGGGGATACCGAGATTGATCAGACGATGATGAATATGTTCTTTATCAGCCTCGAAAATATTCTTCTTTTTATTAGCCCGTCTTATGATCGCTAACAATGTATCTAAAATAGGAATGGACAAAAGAACGATAGGTATTAACAGAGACAAGGCCACAGCTGACTTCCGGTTCCCCAGAATGGCCAGAACAGAAAAGATGAATCCCAGGAACATACTTCCGGCATCACCCATAAAGATCTTGGCCGGAGGGAAATTGAACAACAAAAACCCGAAAGAGGAGCCGATCAATATAATGGAAATAAAAGCCACAATATAATTATACTGGGTCAAAGAGATAAAAAAGACAAAAAAAGAGGCGATCCCGATGACCCCGCTGGCCAGTCCGTCAAGTCCATCCAGAAGATTTACCGCATTGATAATAGCGATGATCCAGAAAACCGTCAGAATAACAGACAACCATCCCGGAAACATGATATGACCGCCAAACGGATTCGTGACCCTGTCAATAATAAATCCAAAAGAGACAAGGATCAAGGCCACTACGATCTGTATAAAAAACTTGAAAAAAGGATGGGATCCTTTCAGATCGTCATATAAACCGAAAAGAAAGATGAGAGTCCCCGCTACCAACACCCCTATGATCCTTTCCTCCAGGTTAAAAAGTGATGACGTTTTCAGACCGATGATAAACGTGATCATAAATGACAGAAAGATGGCGATCCCGCCCAGGTAGGGAACAGGTTCTTTATGTATCTTTCTTTCATTGGGGATATCAACGATATTATACCGGCGGGCTATTTTAATGCATAACAAGGTAAAAAAAACTGACAGAACAAAGGAAATCATTAAATAGATAAAATAGACCAT
>JAFGFC010000050.1 GCA_016931325.1 Spirochaetota bacterium
ATAACGTGGTTACCGCCCAAAAGTTTAGCCTGTTCTATATTTTTTTCAGCGGTCTTTAACAGGATATCGTAGTTCTTTCCGTTGGCAGGAAAAACAGCCACACCGATACATACTTTTAATTCCACTGGCTGGTCATGTTTGTTCTTTACGCTCAGTTTCTTCACATCTTCCAGTATCCTTTCTCCCGCCCTGATCGCTCCTTTCAGGTCAGTTTGAGGCAACAGGAAAACAAGCCCTTTCTTATATCCGCCGACAACATCAACGGTTCGCAATATTTTTTTTGATATAGCTGAAAGTAATTTTATGATATTATCCAGGGGTACATCTTTCAATTTCTCCAGTTCAAATATTTCAAGCACAACAAGGCCAAATTTAATATTGTACCGGGATGATCGTTCCAGTTCTGATTCCACAATATTCCGAAAATGTCTTTCAATAATGACATTTGTGTTTTTATCTGTAATAATGGACTGGAATAACCTGTAAGAATTAATATAAGCCGTTTGCAATGTTTCTCCGTCAATGCTCATCTTTTCCAGTTCCATGATAAAATTTAACAGTTTCTTCCTCAACGTCTCCCCTTTATCATCTTTTGACAATGACAGAGCATCTTCTTGGGGCAAAATCCCATTGAGAATAATACTGAAGACAATACCCACGACCAGGAGAAGAAGATGATAGAGGCTGAGAAAGGATTGGGATTTAATAAGAAAGGCATTGACGACTATTATTATAACCACGAGCATCATATTGAACAGAAGAATGAAACCAAATTTTTTCTTCATCATTAATACCTACAAGATCCTGGTTAGATTATCCCTGGCTGTTCTTAACAGATGCGTAATAGAATCAACCTTTTTTCCACCAGCCTGAGCCCTGTCCTTTCGTCCGCCGCCGTTGCCACCTATGATTTTAGCCAGGGGCTTGATCAGATCTGATGCGTCATTTCCTTTCCTGACTATATCATCGGTCAGGGCCAGAATGAGGTTAACTTTTTCATCAGACTGGTTGACAAGAAAAACAATACCCTGTTTTATCCTTTTCTGAAGATTATCCGCCATGGAGTTTAAAAATGACATCTCTTCTCCCTTGAAATCATGGATAATAAGGGATGAATCATTCTTTTCTATTTTCTCTTTCAGCACTTTGTTGATAACATCTTCGCTTGAAAACTTACTCTGCTTGATCTTCTTTTCGAGATCCTTATGATTCTGAAATAATTTTTCAACTCGCTCATAGACTTCGTCCGAACTCACTTTTAACAATCCTGCTATCCTGTGCATCTCTTTTCTCATATTCATGATGTATTGTAAAGCCGTCTGACCTGTAATCGCTTCTATCCTCCTGATCCCGGAGGCAATGGAAGATTCAGAAATAATGAGAAACAACCCGATCTCTCCTGTACTTTCAATATGCGTACCGCCGCACAGCTCCTGAGAGAACTGGCCTGCCTTCACGACACGGACCGTCTCACCGTATTTTTCACCAAAAATGGCCACGGCTCCTGATTTCAAAGCCTTTTCTTTATCCTCTACAGATTTAAACACAGCCAAATTACGCTGGATTTTTTCATTGATCAGTTGCTCAACTCGTTCGATCTGTTCTCCTGACAGGGATTCAAAATGCCTGAAATCAAATCGCAACCGATCCGGCCCCACATAAGATCCGGCTTGCGAGATATGTGATCCTAATACCTTTTTTAAAGCGGCCTGTAAAAGATGCGTGGCGGTATGGTTCCGGGCTGTAGCCTGACGCAAAACCTGATTGACTTTGGCATCCACATTAATGTCTTTCTCAATTTTCCCAAAGTCCACTTTCCCCCAGTGGACAATAAACCGGTTCCCATATTTCAGCGTATCTTCGACCTGAAATTGAAATTCCGGGGTTTCCAGAACACCCTTATCCCCCACCTGGCCACCGGACTCACCATAAAAGGGTGTTTTATCCAGTAATATTCCGCATACATCCCCCTGCCCCGCCTGTTGCACGATTTTCCCGTCTTTCATAATGATCAAGACCCGGCTGATGGTTTCAAGTGTTTCATAACACCTCATCTCTGTAGATGGCATCTTTTCGATCAACCTGAGAACTTTTTCTTCATCCATCATTTTTTTGTCACCGGACCAGCTCTTCTTGCCTCTCTGCCTCTGCTCTTCCATCAGATAGTTAAAGCCATCCTGGTCGATCGTATATTTGTGTTCCCGGGCAATTTCCTTCACGATATCCACCGGGAAGCCATAGGTATCATAAAGAGAAAACAGGTCTTTGCCGGACACCTCTTCTTTCTTTTCTTTTTTCATATTCTTAAACATATTGTTTATCATGCCAAGTCCGGTCTCAAGTGTATCCAGGAATTTCTCTTCTTCGATCCTGATGAATTTCTCGATCTGTGCTTTTTTCGTTCTTAATTCAGGATAAAAATCGCCCATCAAGGCGACAAGGGGATCACAGAGTTTGTAAAGGGCCGGCTGCGTTACATCCAGCTTTTTAAAATATCTCACAGCCCGCCTGAGGATCTTTCTTAAAATATACCCTCTGCCCTCGTTTGAGAACGTACCTCCATCCGCTATCGCGAACATGATAGCCCGGATGTGATCAGCGATCACCTGAAAGGCCACTTCATTTGATCTGTCCTTGTATCTCTTTTCAGATATCTCTTCTATTTTATCCATTAAAGGAGAGAACAGGTCTGTATGATAATTCGAGAACTTGCCTTCCAGAAGCGCATAAAGCCTTTCAAAACCCATGCCGGTATCGACGCTTTTAAACTTGAGGGGAGAAAATTGGCCTGAAGAGTCTCGATAGAATTCCATAAAGACCAAATTCCATAATTCCATGTATCTTTCATCATAGCCGATCCCTTCCCCTTTGGTTTTCCTGGAATATTTTTCGCCCAGATCAAAATAGATCTCTGTACACGGGCCGCAGGGACCTGTCTCTCCCATGCTCCAGAAATTCTCTTCATTCCCTTTCTCAATATCGCCCAGATGGGCGATCCGATTGTGAGGAACTTTTATGGTTTTGTTCCAAATGTTAAATGACTCTTCATCATCCTTATAAACCGAGACAAAAAGATCTTTTTCTTTTATTTTCAAGACGCGGGTCAGATATTCCCAGGCAAATTCAATGGCTTCTTTTTTATAATAATCCCCAAAAGACCAGTTACCCAGCATTTCAAAAAAGGTATGGTGATATCCGTCAAATCCAACCACTTCAAAATCATTATGTTTCCCGCTTACCCTGATACATTTTTGAACTGAAGCGGCCCGTTTGTAACTGCGTGTTTCATTCCCCAAAAGGACTTGTTTAAATTGATTCATACCGGCATTGGTAAACATCAATGTGGGATCGTCATAAGGGATTACAGGTGATGAACTGACAGATTTATGTTTATATTGCTCGAAAAATAATAAAAAGCTATTACGTAACTGGTGATGATCCATTTTAAAGTCTCTCCTGGACTCTTAAAATATAACTTTGAGCCCAAATGTCAATGAAAAAAGACTATCCTTCCACCCGGTCCCGCCCTTTTTCTTTGGCTTTATATAAAGCCTTGTCAGCCGCCTGGATCAAGGCCAATCGATCCATTCCTTTTTCCATTTCAGCCACCCCGATACTTAGTGTTACTTTTATATTTTTGATCCTTTGTCCGTCTGAATAGCTTATATCTTTAACCCCTTTTCTTATTTTTTCCGCTGCTATGCTGGCCCCTTCCCGCGATGTTTCCGATAGTATAATAACAAATTCATCGCCTCCATAACGGGCGGCTATATCACTTTTTCTGACTGTATTTTTTATTACATCCGAAACATACCGGATAACCTTGTCTCCGGTCTGATGTCCGTATTTATCATTAAATGTTTTAAAATAGTCAATATCGATGAGCATAAGAGATAGATCTTTGTTATACCTTGAAGATTCATTCACAGACTGCATCAGATAATTGTCAAAAAAGATACGATTATATAATCCGGTCAACCCGTCTGTCACAGCCCGTTTGTATAATCGTGCATTTTCGATAGAAACCCCCGCCTGAGACGAGACAAGGTCCAGGACCATTAGATCTTCCTGGCTGAAAAGACCGCTGACAAGATGGTTATCCAGATAAATAACTCCCAGAATATCGCCCCGGGCCATGATCGGGGCACATAAAATTGATTTTAAACCATACCTTACGACAGAAGCCTGCGCCTTTAACTGAGCGTCTGTTCCGGCATCTTCGATAATAAGAGCCTTTTTCTCTTTGGCCACTTTTTCTATAATGCTGCGGCTTGTTCCAAATGCTTCACCTTTTATTTCCGCCTTTTCCACATTTCTGACAACCTTGACCTCGAGCGTCCTGTCTCCTTTATCATCATCAGAGAACATTAATAATATACCGCGTTCAGCACCCACCATTTCAATGGTTTTATCTATGATCCTTTCTAATAACTCATCAAGATCAAGTATTGAACTAAGGTACCGGCTGGTTTCAAGAACCGTCGTCATCCTTCTTTCCGCTTTTAACCTCTCCTGTGGACTTTCCTCCAGGACTTTTTGTTCTTTTATTCCTAAAACACGGCTGCTATGTTTAATATATTCTTTAGCGCCGATCTCTTTAAAAAGGCTGTAAGCCTTTTCCCATTTCTCTTTTGCCTCCCCCTCTCGGTTGAGACTGACAAGGAAATTACCGAATTCAAAATAGGACTTTGCCAGCTCGTACCGGCGGCCCAGAGTTTGGATATGCTGTATACTTTTAGTAAAATATCGTGCTGACCTCTTCTTCTTATTGACCAGCGCATAATACTTGGCAGCCACTCTTAAGGCTGCCCCATAATGATTGGGCCAGGCCTTGTTTTTTCTCAACGCGCCCAGGCAGGTGTTTTTTATCTTTTTCAATTCTTTTTTCTTTTCTTTTGATCCATAACCTTTGTCTGTCTTACGCCTGAGAGGCTTGCTTCCTGTCATGATCCGGAAGTTTTCAATATAGGCTTCAGCCAAATAAACATAAAGATAGACCGTATAATCCTTCAGGAACGTATTGTCTTCATAGACTTCTTTAGCCTGTTCTAAATGTACAATGGCTTTGCTGTAATGACGCCTTTCTATTTCCAAAAAACCGTAATAAAGATAAGCGTAGCATATTAAAAATTTATTTTTCTTTTCCTCACACAGGTTCTTCCCTTTGATAAGCCATTTCTCCGCTTGTTCAAAATCGCCTTTTTCTGTATAACAATAGGAAAGCGTGATCTGGGCCTCGCTGATCCCGTGGTCATTATTGATACGCTCACTGATATCAAGGTATTCTTCATAGGCATCAATACTGTTGCTATAATCTGCGATATAACGATAATTTCGTCCTAATCCTGTTAAAACCATACCCACTTCCCACATATCCCCGATCTTTTGGAATCGTTCCTTTGATTGCTTGAGGATGTCAATGCTTTTTTGATTATCCCCTTTCCACATATAACAGACTCCCAGCCATTGAAGATTCTGGGCAATACCCCACTCGTCTTTTATCTTCTTTCTTTTTTCAAGGGCTTGATTTAAATACTTCAGAGCTACCTTGAAAATGGGGAGTGACATGAATAAGGCCGCATAAGCTGCAATGGTCAGCCCATGTTCTTTTAAATTCTCAAATTCCTTGGTCCTGCCAACCTTGTATTCCACATAATTAAGGCCTTTGAGTATGGTGTTAACACATTTATTAACATCCGTCATAATATACATCCAGCCCAGAGGGAGATAGATCCAGATGATCTCTTTGTTTTCCTGCACCATCACCTTTTTTCTGAACCGCGGGAGCTTGGAAAAGATGACGATCAGATAGCGGAAAATGAATTCTTTGATGATAGAAAAGACAACTTCCGCTTTTTTCCTGGGCACCCGCTCGCCTAATAATTCCAGGCCTTTCACAAGATTATTTTCACATTGTTCATATTCCCCTTTTTTAAAATAGGCGACGCCGATCTTCCTGTAGACACTGGCCTTTTCAACAGGCCTTTTTTTCAACGCCAGTATTTCTTTTGATAACTTTATCGCTTCATCTAATTTTCCTATGGTTAAATAGACTTCAGCCAGCCCTTCCATTAAACCCATCCATTCGGATTGCTTTTTCTTCCCTTTCTTCTCCAGTAATTTTATCCCTAAATTGAAATATTTGATGGCTTCTTCATTAGCGTAATTTCCTTTCGCTTTCAGGGCTGCCGGGATAACATACTGCAGGGCTTTTTCCTGGTTCCCTCCCTCGGTATAATGATGGGCCAGATCAAATATCACATTATCGATATTTTTTTGATTCAGCTCTTCAAGGGTTACGGCTATCTTTAAATTCAATTTCCTTCTGGCGCTCTCTGCTATTTTATCATAAAAGGCATCTCTGATCCGGTCATGAACGAACAGGATCTTCCCCTTTTCCATACTCCGCTCGAGCAGCTGTTTTTCTATGGCGTCATCGACCAGATTAACAATCTCTTCACGTTGCAGAGAAAGCATTTTATACAACAGTCCGATCTCGAACTCTCTCCCGATAACCGACCCCAGGCACAAAACATCAACCAGATCAGGGGCCAAATCCTCTATGCGCCTTAAGATAATATCAATGATAGTGACAGAAACAGGGATCGAATTTATTTTTTTCCAGTTCTCCTCCCAGTACCCCTCTTTCCAGACAAGGGCTTTTTCCTCGACCAGTTCACGAACAATATTAACAGCAAAAAACGGATTACCACCTGATTTATCAAAAACGTACTTTGTCAGATCATAGGCTTTCTCTTCTTTCTCTCCCAAAAGAGTGGCCAGCATATTATTTAAACGATCATAACTGAAAGGTAAAAGCTTTATCATATTAACTGTTTGGTCTGTTTTTTTATAAAGTTTAATGACCTTGTTCAATCCATGATCCTTTCCCACTTCATTATCCCTGAAGGTGCCCATAACCAGAACCCGGCTCTTGCCAATGGTATTGGCCATCTCTTCCAGCAGACGTAAACTCCCCTCATCAGCCCATTGAAGATCATCCAGGAAAAGTACACATGCGGTATTTCTACTTCCCAGTGAACAGAAAAACCGGGAAGCGACCATCATAAAACGCTGATTTTCTCTTTCAGAGTCCAATGTGACCAGAGGAGGCACATCGCCAAGTATCCTGGCCATATTATTATTAAGCCTGATAATGATCTCCCCCAATTCACCCAAGACCTTACCCAATCTATCCTGTTCCCCCTGTTGCTCCTTTTTCTCCATTTTTTCATAATGTCTTATATATCCGTTGATCGCATCCCTGTAGGGTTGATAAGGTATCTTGTTCTCCTGATCAAGGCAACGACCGCCAATGAACATCCCGCCCAGCTGATAACAGTAAGCCCGTATCTCTTCAACCAAACGGCTTTTGCCAACACCAGGATCCCCGGCAACAAGGCATACGCTGCCCCTTCCATCCCTGGCTTTATTAAACAACTTTTGTATCTGACTCAGCTCGGCTTCCCTTCCCACCAGCCTGGTCTGATAACTGATCTTTATCTTCTGATCCTTTTCTCCTATAATAAATCCTTTATCGCCTTTTTCATAACGCTGTAGATCATAGATCAACCCTTTAGCACTCTGGTATCGAAGCTCCGGTTCTTTATTTAAAAGTTTCAGAACCATCTCTTCGAGTTCAGACGAGATACCGCTTCTAACACTGCTGGGTTTGGGGGGTATAACGGCCACCTGTTGATGAAGTATTTTGCTCATTTCTTTGCCCTGAAAAGGCAAAGATCCCGTCAATAGCCTGTAAAAAACGATCCCCAGTGAATAAAGGTCACTTCGTTCATCGACCCTTTTATTCACGATCCCCGTGGCTTCGGGTGACATATATCCGAATGTCCCTACCACTTCTTCTTCGCTTTTTATCTGACCCAGTTCCATAATAAAGGCCACGCCGAAATCAAGAAGTTTGATCTTATATTTCCCGCTGATCATGATATTGCCCGGTTTCAGATCCCGGTGAATGATGCCTTTGGAATGAACATAACTTAACGTCTGGGCCAATTGTTCTATAATAAGAACCGTATTCTTGACCCCGAACTCCTTTCCCTCCATCAACATCTCTGCCAGGCTGCGGCCTGTTAAAAGTTCCATTATAATATAAGGGATATTTTTATATTCGCCGGCATTGTGTATTCTAACGATATTGGGATGCGAGAATTTGCTGACCGCCTCTACTTCTCTTTTAAATCTAATCACATCCTCAACATAGGACGATGTCACACCTTGTTTTAAAAATTTGATCGCCACATCGGTCTTATTGATCCTGTCACGGGCTTTAAAGACAAGACTCATCCCGCCTTCACCGATCTTGTCAAGTATCTGGTACCTTTGATCGATGATGTCGTTGGTTTTAAATTTTAATTCCATTATGGTTACTGTACAAAATATATCGTATGATCAGTAAAAAAGCAATATTTATGGGCTTGCTTCCTGTTGGATCATTCATTATAGTAAGAATTATAAGGATAAATAAAATATTTTATTTGATACCTCGCCTCTCTGTTCATCTTATCCGTCTTTTTCTTGAATTCAGACCAGTATTGATCATAGTGTTCCTGAGAAGAATAGATCCTTTCATACTCCCTGATCATATCTTCTGTCATTTTTAACTTTATATCATTCCAGTTTCCCATTTTAGCGTTGTACGCTTCCAGATAAATATCTGTGGCTTTCCCTTTCAGTTCCCGGAATATCTCTTCTATATCTGTTAAAAGGGGAAAAACAGGGGAAATATAAACAACCAGTTTTATCCGGCTTTTATGGATAGCCAAAATGGCCTCAAGCCTCTTTTTCCGGGGAAATATCAATTTCTCGAACCGCTCGCTCACGCTTTGTGAATTATACGTAAAATAGATCATATTCTCGTCGGAATATTCAAGAAGAGGAAGATAATCGATAATAGAAACTGACCGGGTCAGGATCGTGACCGGGACATGATGATCTTTGAGTATTTCCAATACCTTTTCTGTAATACGGTATTTTTTTTCAAAAGGCTGGAACGGTTCGACGGTCGAACCGAGCAGGACACGACCTTTCTTTATCCGTGACAATTCTTTTCTTAAAACCTCCGGAAAATCCTGCTTGATATAAACATAACTGCCCCATGGTTTATTTATCACGGATATATTCTTATTCGACCGCGAATAACAATAAAGGCATCCGAATCGGCATCCCCTGTACGGGTTGATCACAAAATCAGCCAGATCGATACGGGTCAAAGACAGAGCCTTCTGAGTTTTAATGAATTTTTCTGTCATATTCCTGAAATAATATTCTCCAAGGCCCTTGAAAGGGATCGTTTTGCTTTCCATAGATTGATCCTTAAAAGGAAGATCCTGCCAACGGTTAACGGATCATTGATCATCCCCCGGATCAAAGAACTGATATTGATACCTTTAACGGAATCCCTTATAAATTCCATAGCAGGGAATTTAAAATTTCTTCCGTCACTGATGACCCTCATGATCAACAGCGGAATTTTATTCTTCCGGCAGATATCCGTGACCTGGCCGCTTTCCATATCCACAAAGGAAAATCCCGGATATCTCTTTTCCAGGATCTTTTTTCCCTTATCAAAAACCACGGCAGGTGTGCATACTCCTTTCAGGATGGTAAACTCATTATGATAGCCAGGCGGCACCAGAATACGGTAATATTTTTTTTGGATTTCATCCATGATCCCTTCAGCGAGAATGATCTGTCCGACTTTCAGATCCATCCTTATGGCGCCGGCATATCCTGTTGAAATAATCATATCGACTTTGATCCTGGTTTTGAAAAAATAATTAAAAAATTGCCGCACATTCCACTTCCCCACTCCTGTCAATCCCAGATAGATCATCTTTCTATTCCCGGCCAGGCTGAAAAGGCTTTGCTTCTTCCATTGAGAAACGAGCTGACATGATCGATCCTGTAAAAGTCCTCCTATCTCGCTTTTCAAGGCTGCTATGATCAATATCTTTTTCATAATAGTTTTA
>JAFGFC010000051.1 GCA_016931325.1 Spirochaetota bacterium
ATCCATGGTAGATTTGATCCGACAACCATCCACAGAGTGTTGATCAAATCTTTACCATCCATGGTAGATTTGATCCGACAACCATCCTGGTTGTCGGATTTTTTTGTCACCTTTGTGGTTCTTGCGGTGTTCTATAGGCAGTAGTAAAAAGGAGGTCATTATGGATAAGAAAAATCTATTCTTTGTCATTTTATTGATAGTCGCCGTTTTTTCCTGCGGCAGAGAGGGTCAAGAGTATCTCTCCCATTACAATAAGGGGAAGGTCCTTTTCCTCAACCAGAATCTTCCCAAAGCCATTGTCTCTTTTGAAAAAGCCATCAAAGAAAAGAACGATCATGTCCCTTCCTATGTTATGCTGGGAAAATCCTATTATTTCTCCGGGAAAACAAAAGAGGCGAAAGAAATATTTAAAAAACTCCTCAAAGTAAAAAAGAACAACATCAATGCCCTGAACTGGTTGACCCGCCTCGAAGGGATCGATGAAAGACAGTACAGCAAAGCCATCAAGTATTGTGACCGGGTCCTGGAAATGGATATCAATAATTACGAGGCTCATTATTACAAGGGCCTGATCCTTCTGGCACAGGACAAAATCAAAGAAGCCATTCTGGAACTGAATCAAGCGGTTCAAATTGAAAAAACCGTATACCTGGCCCATCTGACACTGGGTGATATCTATGATCAAAAGGGCCTTAAAGATAAAGCCAGAGAAGAATATAAAAAAGTCCTTTTGTATAATACAAGCCAGAAATTGGAAAAAGAATTAGAAGAGAGGATAAAAAGCCATGAAAACAATTAAAATTGTATGTTTGGGATTTTTGCTCCTTGTTACAGGAGCCTGTCATGACCCGGAAAGAATTGTCTTTGACGAAAACGGAATGAAAGAGATCAAGACCATTCAACTGAACAGCATCACAGTACGTTCCATCCAGTTCGATCCTTTTCTCAGAGACGATCTGAAAGACCTGCTTGTGTTCGAACTGGAAAAATCAGGATATGTAATACATATCACAACAGTGACTAACAATACAGATCAATTCGCTCAAAAAGCGGATGCCGTGATGAACGTGACCCTGATCCATAAAAAATACTATCAGCAGGTTGAAGAAGTGGAAAATATCAGTTTGAACTTTGACCTTTATTCAAAGGATAAGGAAAGGATCTGCTCTGTCCTCTTTTCTGATACCTCAGAAGAGTATCTGCTGAATACAGGATATTTGCAAGAGATCATTTCCAGGATGGTAAGCCTTTTAAAGGAATAAAACGCCATGAAGAGATCATCAATAATATTTATATTATTGATACTGATACACCATAACTTGCCGGCCGGAATATCCGATGTGGTCGATCTTGACCTTGTCAGCGCGGTCAAACTGGGGATCAGGAATAACTACGATCTGAAATACAACCGCATCGAACAGCTGTTGAGTAAAAGGATCGTGACCGAGAACTGGAGACGATTTCTGCCTGCTCTGTCCATTGATTATGGCAATTCCTTCAATGTCACCCCTTATGAACAGGACAGCCGGATGCATACCCTCACCTTTAAAGTCACCCAGCCGGTTTACCAGGGCGGCCGCTATTTCGCGGCTTACAGGATCGCCCGGTTGAATGAAAAGATGAAAAGAATGACCTATCATATTCTCCTTAATAGCCTGAAAGCCGCCATCCAGAAGCAGTATTTTACGGTCCTTATTCAGAAAGAGATCATCCAGATCCAGAACAAGATGGAAGAACAGGCCCTCATGCAGGTAAAATTTGCCCAGGCTGAGAACAACCTGGGCATGCTCACCACGATCGATCTGGCAGAGATCGAGGCGTATGCCAAGAATGCCCAGCTTGATCATGTAAGGGCAAAAAATGCTCTTTCTGAGGAATATAATAATCTGAAACGGGTTCTCTATCTGGACTGGCAGCACAAGGTGAATATTTCCGAGGACATTACAAAAACCTTTCAATATAAGGAATTGCGCAAAGGCATAAAAGAACTGGTATCCCTGGCTTATATAAAAAGAAAGGATCTGATCAATATGTGCTCTGAAGTCATGCAGAGGCATTATGATTATAAGAGCAATAAATATTATTATCTCCCGGCCGTTTCTTTGAATTTTGACTACAGCCTGACCGGCGAAAAGTTCTTTCCCTTCAAACGTTCCTGGAATATAGGGGTACAGCTGGATTTTATGTTCAAAGGCACAACGGTCTCCCAGAAAGGGAATTACGGCGAAAGCATTAATGATGAAAGCAAGAATATTTCGTCAAGCCATTCTGTCTCGCCTTTTGATGATATCGGCTATGTCTCCCGTTATATCCAGTCTGAAGCGAATTTCAAGACCTCGCGGGTAAAATTAGAACAGTTAAAGCAGGATATCGCTATAGAAATAGAGAATAAATATTATCTGGTTAAAGAAAAATGGGACCTTTTGGAGATCCTGAAAGAGCGAGAAGAGGTCCTGAAAAAACGGTTTGATGTTTTTGACATAAAGTTAAAACTGGGCGAAGCCAAGAGGGTTGATGTCGTGGAAGCTGAAACTGAGTATTATATGGCCAGAACAGAGACCATGAAAGGAATCCTGGATTATATCAGCGCTGTTGTCGATCTGGAACTGGCCCTGGGCACAGACATTGGCTATCTGAATATTATTAATAAGAGGTAAAGCGATGAAAACGAAAGCTATCATAATTATTCTCTTTTCTTTGTCTGTTCTGGCCTGTTCCAGAGGCACAGATAAAGAAAAAGATAAAAAGATCAATGTGAAGGTAATGAAAGTAAAAAAAGAGATCATCGAAGAGAGCCTCTATTCCATTGGAACGGTCTCTTACACAGAAAAGGCGAATATCACATCCAAGGTCATGGGAAAAGTGGAAAGGGTCTTTGTGGATGTGGGGTCCAGTGTTTCCAGGGGTACGGCCCTTTTGCAGCTGGAAAAGTTTGAACTCCAGCTGGAATTGAAAAAAGCTCTAGCCGAGCTCGAATCAGCCAGATCGACCCTGCAGCTGGTGGAAGAAAAATATAAGAATGCCACGAAACGGGTAGAGCAGCAGCTGAACGTGGTGGAAAAAGCAAAAGCCGACCTGGAGGACAAAGAGGTCTCTTTAGAGAATGTCAAACGTATCACTGAACGGAAAAAACAGCTTTTGGATATTGGCGCTATCACGAAACAGGAGTATGAAAACCTTCAGACCGAGCTGACCACGTATGAAACGAAATTCAAACTGGCCAAAAAAGAACTGGAGATCCAGTTGAACGGATACAGGGATGAGGATATTATCCAGAACGGATACCAGATCCCCCGGGATCAGAAAGAAAAAATAAAGATACTGAAAGAGATCAACACCACTGTGGACAAAGCCGAAGTCGACGTCCAGAGAGCCAAGGTCAAGAATGCCCAGGCTCAGGTTGATTCCATCAGATTACTCCTCCAGAACAGCACGATCCGCTCTCCTCTGAACGGGATCGTGGCCATCCGTGATATTGAACCCGGCGAACGGATAGCCGGTGAACAACCGCTTCTTGTCATTATGAACATTGACCATGTGTACGCGCTTTTAAATATACCGGAATCTCAGATCAATGACATCAAGAAACAGAACAAAGTCGAGCTGAAAGTGGATGCCCTGGGAGAGAAGATATTCAAAGGCCATGTGAACCTGATCAGCCCTATCGTTGATCTGAAAACACGCACGATCGAGATCAAAGCGAAATTCAAGAACGCAGACCATATTTTAAAACCCGGCATGTTCGCCAGAGCCCATATCTTTACAGGCAAGAAAACCGAATCGATCACGATCCCCTCTTCCTGTGTTGTATCAAGCAAAGAGAATACCGCCGAGATCTTTGTGCTCCACAACAAGAATGAGGTTTACACAAGAAAGATCGAATTTACAGAGACGACCGGCAACAGGCTGGACGTTACCAAAGGTCTGAATGAGAACGATCTGGTGATCTTGGACAACATAGAAAAATTGAATGAAGGAGATAAAGTCGATGTCCAGTTTTAAAATTTTATTAATTTTCATTATCCTTTTGTTATTCACGGGCTGCAGCTGGTTCTGGGTGGACATGAAACCGCCGGAAGTGGAAAGCCATTATCCCGGGCACAATCAGTATGATGTGCCGCATAATGCCTGCGTATGGATAAAATTTACCAAACCCATGGATACAATAACCGTGCAACGGGCTTTTTCCATTGACTCTGACGGGAACACCACAGGGACATTCGGATGGGACAACAATACCCTGTACTATTTTTTCGAGGCCTTTCTGGATACGGGCAGAAAGTATACCGTAAATCTGGATAAGAATGCCATGGATAAGGCAGGGAATACCCTGACCCGCGGATTGATGTTCACCTTTTACGTGAACCATCTATCACCTCAGAAACCTTCTGTGGTCCAGACCATACCGGCCAACCTGGCCGAAGGTGTGGGAAAAGATACTGATATTATTATTACCTTCTCTAAATCCATGGACAAGGCTTCTGTTCAGAATAATTTCTCTATCTCCCCTTCTATGAACGGCCTTTTCATCTGGAGTCATAGTGATACGATGCTTACCTATCAGACAACAGAAGAATTGCAATCCTCAACCTGGCACAAGGTAACGATCGGGAAAGATTCCAAAGATAAAGACGGGTATTCTTTAGGAGATGATTTCTCCATGGATTTCTTGACCGGGGACAGCTATTCGCATCCCGCGGTCCTGGGTGTTTATTCATATGGAAAACCTCTGACAAACTTCTGGACGAATTATCAAAAAAATATTGAAAAGGATGAAAGGATCGCTGTTCAGTTCAGTAAAAACATGTCCCATTCAGATAGCCAGAACGCGTTCTCTCTTTCACCCTCTGTGAACGGTTATTTCACATGGATCTCCGGAGCAGGCGAAACCATGATCTTTCACCCGACTGAGGATCTTGACAGTGAGACCACATACAGGCTGAATATCAGCACTTCAGCCAAGGATACAGATAACCATAACCTGGAGGATCCTTTTGAATTGTATTTTGTGACAGATGGACCCGGCTGCCTTGTGTTAAAGCTTACCAACGTGTCGGATAATCAGGGGAATCGTTTATCTTTTGAGAATGTGACTACAGTTGATCTGAACGGTTTTGAAACAAATACCTTTGCCGTTCATTTCGATCTGGCAGCGCCAAATCAGCTGGACATCTCTTCTTTCCAGCAGCATGTCTCAATCTCCAGAATATCCGGCTGGGGAGATTCCTCCAAGCTGGGAGCCATAGAAGATTTCAATTACAACGGGGATCTGACCAAAGCCTATATCAGGATAGGGTCAGTATCCAGCAACAACTATTACAGGTTGAAATTTGACGGATCATCATCAGGGATCAGGGATTTGAACGGGAATTCCATGCAGGATGATGTTCAGGTCATATTCCTGACAAAATAAGGGGTACAACCATGAAAAGGTCATTATTCATAATAATAGCCATAAGTCTTTTGCTGATGCAATGCGGCATCTTTGGAGATTTTGAGCCGCCCTTTGTGGTCTCTGTCACCCCATTGAAGGATAGCGTGAACGTGGATGAAAAAATTACTGTTGTGGTCCAGTTCTCAGAGCGCATGGAGCCGGCTGTTACGGAAAAGGCGTTTTCCCTTGTTTCGGAAGGTGCTTCGGTAGACGGGTATTTCACCTGGAGCGATGACGGACGGCTCATGACATTCACGCCGGAATACCCTTTAAAGAAGGGACGGATCTATTACATAAAGATCACAGAAAACGCCGAGGACAAAAAGGGGAATAATCTGGAGAATGAAATTTACCAGGCCTTTACAGTGGGAAGCGAAACCGTCAAACCCTATGTGGTCTCCACCTATCCGGCTTACGGCACAATCGGCATTCCAAAAGAATCAGATGTTGTGATCACGTTTTCAGAACCTGTTGATAAATCATCGGTTTTGGACAGTGTCAGTTTCTCCCCTTCTTTTCAATATCAGCTGATCATGGAGAACAATAACACGACAGCCCGATTCGACCCCGTGAGTACACTGGAATATGGCACAACGTATAATATCGATGTTGGCGCGGAGATAAAAGACCTTGAAGGGAATAAGCTGCTGGAACCCTATCAGTTTATGTTCACGGTGGGAGATGATTTCACTTCCCCTCAGCTGGTATCCATAAGGAATTCTTCTTCAGCCATAAATTTTACCGGCGGTGTGATCAATCATGATGTGGAAAAAGATGATTCGATCATTTTAGATTTCAGCAAGCCCATGAACCGGGTCAACACAGAGAATTATATCTCTTTCTCCCCTTCCGTGGCCGGCGGCTTTTATTGGGAAAGTGAGACACGAGTTGCATTCTCTCCTTCCGGGATATTCGACCTGGACCAGATCTATACGGTCTGTGTTTCCCGTTCGTTAACTGACACAAATGGCAATGAACTGGACAGGGAATATTCTTATTTGTTCCAGATCGACGGAAGCGATTCACAGCCCGTTCTGGTGAACAAGATCTCTGACACGATCAATGATCCCTGGGTGAACAATCAACTGATCATGATCGATGCGTTCGGTAATTTCACCAATCTGTGCATCCATTTCTCCTCATCCATGAACCAGATTAAAGTTATTGACAACATTGATGTGGAATATACAGGAGGCAGCGGTTCCGGTATCGGGCTGGGCATCAGCCGTTACATCTGGAATTCTCCCGATGATGATGTATTACGTATCGATCTCAAAGGCCTTGACAGCGGGAACATCTATAAACTGGAAATTAAAGGCGGAAAAGACGGCGTGAGAGACAAGAAGGACAATTATATGAAAGAGTATTTTGTCATTTTTTTTAAAACATAACAAGGAAGAAAAGAACCATGTTCAACACGGAAAATGCGATAAAATACAGAGTTACCACTTTGATGGTCTTTGCCGGTATCATTCTTCTGGGCCTGATCTCGTTCTCCAGGCTGCCTCTGTCCTTATTGCCTGACATTGAATTTCCCGAGATCACGATCGTGACAGAATATAAGAATGTCTCTTCCAAAGAGATCGAGCATCTGGTCTCACGTCCCATTGAAGAGGCTGTGGCCTCTGTCAGCGGAGCCAAGGATATAACATCCATCTCCTCTGAAGGGGTCTCCATTGTTAAAGTGAAATTCAACTGGGGCAAGAACATGGATTTTGCCGCCATGGAAGTGCGGGAAAAAGTGGATCTGATAAAAGGGACTTTGCCCCAGGATGTGAAAAAATCCATTGTACTCAAGTATAATCCCTCAGACAGGCCTGTTTTAAGCCTTTCGGTCAATTCGTCTTTTTATAATAAAGTGGCCTTGAGAGAATTCGTTAACAAAGAGATAAAACCTTCGCTGGAAAGGATCGACGGGGTGGCTTCAGCCAATATCACAGGCGGGCTGGTTCGCGAGATACAGGTCCATCTTGATATGGGCCGGCTTTATGCGAACAATCTGTCCATTCCTGAAGTGATCGATGCGATCAATCTGGCGAATTATAATTACCCGGCCGGGAATCTGAAGAAAGACAAAAAAGAGTATATCATCCGGGTAATGGGAGAGTTCGAGAATATTGATCAGATAAAAGAACTCATTGTGGGCACAGGCCAGAAAGGACAGCCTGTCTATTTACGGAACGTGGCTGATATTATTGATTCTTTTAAGGAAAAGACCTCCGCCTCCCATTTTAACGGCAGAGAGGATATCAATTTAAGCCTGCAGAAAGAAGCGCTGAAAAACACAGTGGATGTGTGCGCCGGGATAAAGGACAGGATCCATGAATTGAATCAGAAGTTTGAAGGGAAAGTGCAACTCAATATTATCTATTCGCAGGCGGATTATATTAAAAGTTCCATATCCAATCTGATCACAGCCGCGGTCCTGGGCGGGATTATTGCCTTTTTTATCCTTCTGGTCTTTTTGAAGAATTTTAAAAGTTCATCCATAATTATTATTTCTATTCCCGTATCCATTATGGTCGTCTTTATTTTCATGTTCATTAAAAAGATCAGTCTGAATATGATCTCCATGGGCGGTATCGCTATCGGCATCGGCATGCTGGTCGACAACAGCATTGTGGTCCTTGAATCCATTAACCGCAAAACAAGGTCCAGCCGTACTCTGCATCAGGCTGCGCTTTCAGGAACCATGGAAGTGAAAACCTCTGTTATCGCTTCCACTCTGACCAGTATTGTTGTCTTTTTACCCATTATCTTTGTCAGGGGAATTGCCGGTTCCATCTTCGGCGAACTGGCGTTCACCATCTCTGTGGCGCTGGCCAGCTCACTTTTTATTTCACTCAGTCTTATCCCTCTTCTTTCCACCATGGATATCTCATTTCTGGAAAAATTTAAACTTGGTTTTTTAAACCGTTTTGATCTCTGGTACAGAAAATTTGAAACATTTTATTATAATCTTTTGAAACAACTTGTGCCCCATAAAAGAAGGGTCATCCTGTCAGGCCCCATCATCATACTGGCCGGGATCCTTCTCTTTCTGGTCGTAAAGAAGGAACTCTTGCCCCATGTGGATAAAAATGAGTTCAGGATCAAAATAGAGGCTCCGGCCGGCACAACCCTGGAGAACACGGCAAAGTTCGTCACTTCTGTGGAACAAAATCTTTTGGATCATGAACAGGATATAAGATCATTCTATACCACTATAGGCTATAATGAGGAGAACCTGATCCTGAACCAGACCGAGCAGATGAAGATTAACAAAGCCCTCATCAATGTCATATTAAAAAAAGGCGTAAAGACCAAAGCCTTTATAGAAAAATTTAAAAAGTCCCGGTTCCATGAAGCCATAAAGGTCTCTTATCTGACCACTCCCGAGATCATACCGGGTATCTCTTCCTCCCAGAAAAAAGATTATCTCATTATGATCACAGGTCCCGAACTTGGCCGATTACGAGACAAAACAGATGATCTGATGAGATCCCTTGAAAAACACCCGCAGATCACAGATATCGAGAATGAAAGCGGAGAGCCCTCTCTGGAATACCAGTTAAAGATAGACCGTGAAGCGCTCTCTTCCCTGGGGTTGAACATCAAGCTGGTGGCCGAGACCCTTCAGGCCCTGATCAAGGGAAAGACAGCCTCATTCTTCAGGGTCCATGATGACGAATACGATATTAAAGTACGTTTAAGAGAAGAGGACAGGTTGAACCAGTACTCTTTAGATCAGATGTTCATAAAAAACAGTGTCTACGGGATCAATGTTCCCTTGAGCGCCTTTGTTACCCTTGTCGAGGACAGAGGAGAAAGCACCATTTTCAGGGAGAACCAGCAGAGGGTTATGTATATCTCGTGCAATTCAAAGCTTTCAACAGGCCGGATTGATCATCTTTTAAAGCGTTTTGAGAAAACAGGTTCGGCCGAATATGATGTCAATCTGACCGGAATGGATAAAGAAAGCCGCTCTTCTATTAAAAGTTTGATGTTTGCCTTTTTGCTTTCCATCATCTTCATTTATATGATACTGGCTTCCCAGTTCGAATCTCTTGTCAAACCTGTTCTGATCATGTTCTCCACCCCCCTGGTGATCACCGGAGTGGGCCTGGGCCTGATCCTGACAGGCAACAGTATCAATGTTATATCCGCCATCGGATTGATCATGCTGTCAGGTATCGTGGTTAATAACGCCATTGTCCTTTTTGAATATTTTGAGATCTTGAGAAAGAAGAAATATTCCCTCATCCAGGCTGTGCTGGAAGGATGCCGAATAAGATTGCGCCCGATTATGATGACCTCCCTTACTACTATCTTCGGCCTCATCCCACTGGCCATAGGCCTGGGTGAGGGAAGCGAATTACAGTCTCCCATGGCCGTGTCTGTCATCTCAGGGCTTTTATTTGCCTCTGTGCTGACTCTGATCTATATGCCCCTGGTCTACCTGGCTGTGGAGGAGAAAAAAATAAAGACAAGAGGATGAAAAAATGATCTTTAAAGAGAATTATTTAAAAAGGCCGGTTTCTGTGATCATGGCTTTTCTTTTTATGATGATCCTTGGGATCGTCTCTTTTTTTAAACTGCCGGTCAGCCTTATGCCCGAGCAAAAAACGCCCTGGATATCCATTATTGTGGAATATCCCGGCATTTCTCCGCAAAAGATCGAAAATCTTATCACCGGCCCTATAGAGGAAAAGATCTCAACGATCTCAGGGATCGTCAAGGTCCTCTCTGTATCAGAAGAAGGCAAATCACGGATTAATATCCAGTTCGATATTGAACGGGATATCGATCTGTTGATCCTGGAAATAAGAGAAAAAGTGGATATTGTCAAATCCACTTTCCCTCGCGACGTGCAGGAGCCCATGATCATAAAATATGATCCTTCAGAAACCCCGGTCTTTATCCTCACCCTGTCCAGCAAACGATACGACATTAAAGAGATCCGGAACCTGGCCGAGCACAAGTTCAAAAAGCGCTTCCAGAGAATCGACGGCGTGAGTGAGATCTTTGTTTCAGGCGGGCTGCAACGGGAGATCCATGTGGATGTGGATTATTATAAACTTCTGGCCAAGAATATGGATCTGAGTGACGTGTTCCGCGAGATCCAGTTCGGGAATATCCATCTCTCATCCGGGCTCCTCTACAGAAAAGGGCTTCAGGTGCCCCTTTTAACTCCCTGGAAATATACCACGTTGAACCAGATCGAGGAGACCGGACTTTTTACGACAGAGGATGGAAAGATCATAAAAGTGAAAGATGTGGGCCAGGTGAAAGATACGTTCAAGGAAAAAGATTCCATATCGCGCGTTGACCTTCACCAGAGGGTCTCGATCTATATCCAGAAATCAGGCATCGCCAATACCGTAGCGGTTATTGAGAGAATAAAAGATGAGATTACCCTTTTGCAGGAACGTTTCCGGGACATTGAATTTGAGATCATCTATGACCAGGCCCATTTTATCAAATCCGCCCTGTCCCGCGTAAAACAATCGGTCATTATCGGGTCTGTTATTGCCGCGCTGGTTTTGTTTCTGTTCCTGAGGTCCTTTCAATCCACATTGATCATCAGTGTTTCTATCCCTATCTCTGTCATTGTCACGTTCACGTTCTTTTATTTTAAAAAGATAAGCCTCAATGTATTCTCTTTGAGCGGGCTGGCTCTGGCTGTGGGAATGCTTGTGGATAACAGCATTATTGTTCTTGAGAATATCTTTGCCAGAAAAGAGATCACCCCGGCCGTCAAATCCATTGAAAAAGCCGTGATCGCGTCCACACTGACGACCATCGCGGTCTTTCTTCCCATCGTGTTCACGAACAAAGAAGTGCAGATCATGTACGGGGATATCACACTGGCTGTCATCTTTTCCATACTTTTTTCTCTTTTTACAGCCCTTGTGCTTTTGCCTGTGCTCACCGGTCTTTCCCGGAAGAATTCAAAACTGACAGATTGCCTTGATAAACAAGCTGCTCTTTTGTTTTTTCTTTTTAAATCCCATATGGAAAAATACAGAGGAAAGTTGTTTTTTTTAAATAAAATAAATAAAGAGAGTTATACCAATTTTGTAAAAAGAGCGCTTTTTCATTATAAGAAAATACTGGTCCTGGCCATGGTCTTTATCATTGTGGCCTTTTTCCTGTCCGGCTTTATCGGCCAGGAATATATTGACCCGCTTGACACAGGCAGCATCAGGGTCTTTGTTGAACTGCCTTCAGGCACAAATCTGGATGAAACCGATAAAAAAGTGAAACAGACTGAATCCCTGCTGAAAGGAGGCCTGGGAAAGTATATCAAGCGTATATCCTCTCGCATTGAGAAAGCCCATGCCACACTGGTCATAGAATTAAATAAAAAAAGAAGATTACCCACTAAAATATTCATAAAAAAAGCCAGAGAGATCACCCGTTTCATCAGGGAGGCGGATGTGATCTTTTCCGAACCATCTTCTTCAGAAGGCATGACCCAGAATGAAGTGAGCCTCAATCTGACCGGCAAGGACCCGGACACCCTGAAAAGTCTGGCACGGGAGCTGGCCGGAGAATTGAACACAATAAAACAGGTCACGGATATTATCTTTCATTTCAAACCTTCTCAGGAGCAGATCTCTGTTCTGATCGACAGAGAAAAGGCCATGTTGAACAGTTTGAATTCACACAGGATCGCTAATTTTTTAAGGGAAGCGGTTTACGGCCCTGTCACAACAAAATACTTTGATAAAGACCATGAAATAGACGTCCGTGTCAAGCTTGACAAAAAACATCTCACAGACCTTGAGGATCTTGAATCCTTTTATATTAAAAATGCAGAAGGATATATGATCCCTCTTGTCTCCATCGCCCGGATCGAAAAATCAAAGGCTCCCTCCAAGATATACAGACTGAACAAGCACAGGACGGTCAGTATGGCTCTAAAATATGAGGATATTGACCTTGGCGGAATTATCAAAAAGATTGAAAATAAATTAAAAAACTTTGCGTTCCCCGGAGATTATCATTTTGAGTTTGGCGAGAATTACAAAAAAATGGTCCAGAATAAAAAAGAGATGATCTTTGCCATTGTCATAGCGTTTATCCTGATCTATCTGATTCTGGCCTCTATTCTGCAGGATCTCGTTGACCCTCTTATCATCATCTTTGCCATCCCTGTGGCTGTCTCTTCTGTTCTTCTGGTCCTTTTGATAAGCGGGAACTCGTTGAATATCGCCGTGTACATCGGGTTGATCATGCTGGGTGGCATTGTGGTGAACAACAGTATTATTCTTGTGGATACCATCAACCAGTTGAAAAAAAACCTTTCTCTTGAAAAAGCCATTATCCAGGCCTCCTACTCCCGCTTAAGGCCTATCTTTATGACAACCCTGACCACTGTTCTGGGCCTTTTGCCTGTTCTTTTAAATACAGGAGAGGGTAGCAATATCTGGCATCCGTTAGCCCTTACTATTATATCCGGTCTGTTGTTCTCTACCATACTGACATTAGTCATTGTGCCAGCGTTGTATCTGTTCTTTCACACGTTCGAGGTTCGACTCACAGGAAGTGAGTCGGGTCAAATCCCCAGGAGGGCTGGGATTTGACCAAGAGGTTAAAACTATAAAATAGAACAACGGTCGAATCCTATTCATCCTTGAAGGATTCGACACTCCCCACATCCTGTCCCTAGAAATTTTTCGAAGAAAAATTTCAGGCCCTGTGAAAATTGAAAATTTTCCAGGATAAAGTCCCTGAAATCCTTTCAGGATTTCCAGGGAGATTTGGTCCCTGGAATTGTCTTTGGACAATTCCTAGGGATGGATCGTCGAACCTGATTTTTTTTGTCACCTTTAGGCCTTTTCCGGTGTTATACAGGTAGTAGTAAGAGAGGAGGTCAAATACGTCAAGGAGGGGTAGGGATGAATGGGAAAAGATTTATTTCCGTTGAACTGGAAAAGACAGAGGCTCTGGCTCTGCCCTTGCCTTATTTTCTTCTTCGAAATTTTTTCTTGAAAATCTATTTCATTTGGATACCTTTTATACTGATATTGGCTGTTATTCTTATGGAAAATATACAGGATACAGAAGATATTCATGTTATTGCCAGAATACAGGGGGGACAAAAGGCTGATTTTGAGTTCCTTTACAAGAAATACCTCCCGCAGGTTTTACGATTTGCCAACCGTATGGTCCGCTCCACGGATATCGCTGAAGAGATCGCTCAGGAAAGTTTTATAAAGCTGTATACCCATATCGACCGATACAGGCCGGGAAAGGCCAAGTTCTCCACTTACCTCTTTCAGATCACTTACAATACCGCTTTGAATTTTATCCGCTCTCAGAAACGCGAAAGGGAATCCATAAAAAAAATGAAGGAAGAATTCGATGTTCAGCCATCGTATTCTGACCCTTACAAGCAGGTGGAAAGAAAAGAGATCACGCAGTACGTGAAAAGCCTTATCGCTGACCTCCCGCCGCCCGAGGATACCATATTCATGTTAAAAACAGAAAAAAATATGAAATACGAAGAGATCGCACAGGTTTTAAGTATTTCAAGAAGGACGGTCATCAGAAAGATGAACTCGGCCGTCAGTCGGCTGCAAAAGGCCATGAAAAGTTCTCATATTATATAATAAAATTATGAAAAAGAAACATATAAAACCCAATGATCTGTTCAAATATTTTTTCGAGACACTGCCCGAGAAAAAAGCCAAAAAGATCAAAGAGCATCTCGACGTCTGTGAAACATGCCGGGGAGAATTTAAAAAACTGGATACAGTCTTTCAACCGGCCTTGAAACCGGAAGAAAAAGAGATCCCGCAGCACAGGATCGATGCCATGTATAAATCTTTTCTGGAGAGGCTGGAAGAAAAAGAAAGATCAGATGAAAAAGTCCCTTTCAGGGGTTTGGTTCTTAAGCCTGCTTTGGTTTTTTCCCTGGCTGCTTTTGTGATCATGATCGGCTTATGGATCATAACCGCTCCTCTGAGAAGGCCTATTCTTATAACCCAATACACCCAGGAAAAAATACTGATCGACGGAAAAGAATATGACCTGGCTAAAGTCAAACACCTGCCGCTGGACAGAGTGATCAAAACCCGTGGGCAGATGGACCTGACAATAAGAAGATCAGCCCGGCTGGTGGTTTCACCTGACACGGAATTCAAGGTTATTAAGAAAGACAAGTATATCTGTTCCTTAAAGCAGGGGCAAATGAAATTAAAGACCCTTGAAAGAAAGAACCTTTATGTTCAGGTGAACCATTATATGATCAAACCTGTAGGCACGATCTATCAGATAAATTTCAGGGAGAATATCCTGAAAGTCTTTCTTTTAAAGGGAAAACTTGAATTAGAAAATCTGAAGAATAAAGACCGTTCCTATATGACTCCTTTAAAAGATGTCTTTATCTTTGATTTTACCAGGAATAAGCCGGTTAAGGATCTACCCACGCTTTCTGCCGGGCAGATCGATGCTCTTGATCAGGCCAAAAGATACGAAAAGAACAAAGACTGGAAAAATGCCCTGGAAATGTATGACCATTTCCTGAATAGCAAACCGTCAGATCCTGAAATGGAATCAGAGGCTTTATATCATTCGGGTATTATTTTTTATGAACATTTTCAGAACAGTGAAAAGGCGCAGGAATATTTTGACAGGCTGTTAAAGCTGAAAGTTTACGAAGATTTTTCAGACAGAATACCCCGGGAATTTTTACATGATAAGAAATAAGAGTCACAACAAGATCGATCAGACTGTAATCATCATTCTTCTGTTACTTGTCCTGTTGGTCCAGCCGGGCCTGACCCAGATCCTTTCAACAGACGCCAGGATGATGAGTCTGGGTGAGGCTTTTCATTCTCTGTCAGACGATGTGGACAGCGTCTCTTATAATCCGGCCGGTCTGACCCATTTGAAGAACATCATGTTTTCCTGTTCTTATCTGCCTGTCTGGGACAGCCTGACCACTGTCTATTTCTTTGGTTTTGCTTATCCTCAAGAGACCATACCCTTCGGGATCGGATTTTTCAATGCCTCAACAGACGGCATCCTTATCCGGGCTGATTCTCCCGAAGTGCTGCGCAAAACCCGGTATCAGGATATCAGTCTTTTTCTGGCAGGTGGTTATGCCATTGTACCGGGAATGTCATTGGGATTAAGACTTAATATGAACTATTTAAAAATTGTCAATTACGATCATTTCCGGCTGGGAACGGATCTGGCTTTTTTATGGCGAATGGAAAATCCTTACGGGTTTACGAAAAGTAAAATTTTGAGGGCCCTCAAACCCTTTTCACTGGGAGTGACCTTGAACAATCTCTTTTCCACACCTTTAAAATTGAAGCAGACCAGTGAAACCGATCCTTTGAATATTTTCAGCAGCCTGTCCTATCGCTTTAAACGGATAGGCCGATTTATAGAACCGGAACTGGGGCTGGGTTTTGACCTTGTACCGGAGTACAGCGAAAGTTCCATTAATGCAGGACTCGAATTAATTCTCTGGAAGGTCTTATTTTTAAGAAGTGCCTATAAGTTCAGGGAAGGATCATTTACTCTGGGAACCGGTTTTAGAGCCTGGGATATCAAACTTGATCTGGCTTTATCCAACCTTGAGATCGATCAGAATTTTTACAGTTTCAGTATTAAGGTAAATTTTTAACAGGTGATTTCATGATCAATAAATTTATTATTGTACTCTGCCTCTTATGTTCAGGGGGCCAGATGATCTTATCCGCTCCGGCCGGGTGGGAGGCTGACTCCATCATTCTGGAAAAGGACGGTTACAAACCCTCGTTAACATCCAGCCACGATAAACTGTTCGTCTCTTATATCAAAAAGAAAAACAATAATGATCACGTGTTTATAACCATATCCACTGACGGAGGGAACCACTGGCTCGAAGAAAAAAAGATAAGCCTTGATTTCCAATGCGATAATCCCCGGGTCATTTTTCATGACAGGGTTCTTTATGTCTTCTGGACACAATACAGGGAAGATCAGAGTGATATTTATTTCTCTTATTCCCTTGACCCTTCTTTTTCCAGGTTCAGCCCCCCTTATAATATCACGGATAATCCTTCTGATTCCATCGAACCTGTTGTTTCATCATCAGAGGAAACGATCCATCTTTTATGGTCAGATGATTCCTCGGGTGATTACGAGATTTTTATAAAAACTTTTCATCCTCAGGAAAAAACATGGCGCCAGCCAGTTCAGATTACCCGTTTCAGCGGAGGGGCTATTTACCCTTCTGTTCTGACACTGATGAACGATATTCATCTCAGCTGGCAACAAAGGGACGGCAAGAACTGGAAAGTGATGTATTCTTCCAGCTCTGATGCTGAGGACTGGACCGGTCCTGTCTGCATCTCTGAAGGATTGGATAATGCGTATACACCTTATATCAGCACCTCTGTTGACGGGATCCTTGTCCTCTTCCAGGGGGAGAACGATGCACAGAGCGATTTGTTTTCATGCTTTTATGATCTTTTTTATAACAGATGGTCAACCCCCTTGCCTGTGACACATGATCTTTTTATTCAGAGATACCCTGTCTTTATTCCTTCCGGTGCGGTCCAGAACCTTTTCTGGCAGGGTATAGAAAATGACCAATCCACGATCTTTGCTTCTACCAGCTCGGATAGCGGTCTCACGTGGAGTGAAAAAATCAATATGATCCCCGGCGGGGATAATACTAAATATTTTTCTGCTTTTTATAACACTTTTGATGATACCATTTATCTGATATGGGAGGACGAGAAAGGGCAGATCCGTTTAAAAAAACAGGACAAGTATTGTTCCAAACCTTCCATATTTAAATCTTCCCATAAGGAAGATCAGTGGTCTTTCAGAAAGGATGTCGAGGTCCATTGGAATATTGATGATGATACCTCCGGTATTCAAGATTATGCTTATCTATTAGATCAGAATGAGGATACTGTTCCTGATTTCTTTTTAATCAAGCATCCCGTGACTCAAGCCCGTTTCTATAATGTAAAAGACGGGATCTGGTATTTCCATCTGCGGGCCAGAGACAAGAAGGGCAATATCAGCCCGGCTGTCCATTACAAGATCATGATCAATTCAGAGCTTTACGCCTCATCAGAAAAATATTATATCATTAAATATGGAGATACCCTGTGGGATGTGGCCAAGAGCTTTTATAAAGAACCCACGATGTATAAAACTATAGCTGATTATAATCAGATCGAAGATGAGAATTGGATCTATCCCCATCAAATTTTAAAAATACCGCCTAAAGAGGCTGTCGAGACATTACACAGATAACGATCATACCTATAGCGAAATGAAAAAGAATATCCTTTTCATCATTTATTTATTAACTTTAAAAATGTTATGTGCCTATAACGGTTCTATCCAATCAGGGGTAAAGAATGCCGGGATGGGTTTTACCGGCGTTTCCTATTACGCTCATCCTTCTTCGATGAACTATAATCCCTCTCTTCTTCTGGCTCATCGATTGAACCAGATTTCTATGGAATATACTTTCAATGATAACAGAGCTCTGAACCTTTATAATTTAAATTATCTAAAAAATGTTGATAAAAATCTCTCTTTTGGTCTGGATCTTGTCTTTTTTAAACCCAGGAATGAAACGGTCCTGGACTCATCTGGAGGGATCTTAACAGAGTCCATTGACAGGCTTCATGTGCTGACAGCGGGAGCGGCCTTTAAAATGGAACAAGGATTGAACGGCGGTTTGAATATCAAGATCCTGAATCATGACACGACGGATGGCTCTCTCACCCTGTTGAGCTTGAGCCCCGGATTGTTATACAGCCCTTCTTTTCTGAAAGATCTGAATTGTGGCATCAGTTTTCAGAATCTTCTTTTAACCAAAGGGGAATTGAACGGCCAGGAAAAAAAAGAGCCTTTTAACATCAAAGCCGGATTAAGCTACAAATGGGATATGGTCCATCATGATTTTCTGATAAGCGCGGATTTCAATTCAGATAAGGATGATCTTTCAACTCTGGCGGCCGGTCTGGAATACACATTATACGACCGGTACAGTCTTCGGATCGGGTATAATGAGCAGAATGAATTCACCATGGGAGCCGGCCTGACCATCGCTTCTTTTCAGATGGGGTATGCCTATCATAAACATAACACTGACGGCATTAACCACACCATCGGTGTTACTTATCTTTTCCCCTATCAGATGAGCCTGAGTGAAAAGGAATATCATTATCGAAAAGGCATCATGTATTATAATGATTTTAATTTTGAGAGATCCTTGAGATTTTTCAAACCCCTGTACGAATCAGACAGGCATTTCAGGGAAACCGCCTATTACTATGATCTTTTAGAAAAACGCCTGAAGATGGAGCGGATGAAGCAGGCCAGGCGGTTCAAGCAGGCGGAAGAATTGTATCAGGAAGCCATCCTCTATTATAAAGGAGGCGATGAAAAATTAACCGTCCGGAAACTGATAGACTGCTTGAAGATCAATCCCAAACATCAGGATGCGAAAGAACTTTTATACCGTATCCGTCAGATTGAAAGAGAAAAAAACAACAGAGAAAAAGCCAAGCTGAGAATAAAGGAAGGGGATTCCTATCTTTTAGAATCCAATCTCCCCGCGGCTCTGGTGGAATACCAGCAGGCTCTTATACTGGATCCCGAGAACGAAGCCGTTATGAAACGGATAAATAAGGCCAGAACCGAACTCTCCCGGAAAGATGTTCAGGCTATAGCCAGCCGGCTTTTTACAGAAGGAGAAAATCTCTATCAGAGCGGGCTTTACAGTAAAGCCATCATGAAATGGAAAGAATGCCTGGCTGCCAAACCGGATTTTCTCCAGGCCCGGGAAAAAATTGATAGAACAGAACTGACCATAAAAGAAGGAGAAGAGAAACGTCTTTTAGACAGGATAACATCCGACCGGATCGATGAGCTCATCAGTATCGTTAAATATCAGATGGATAAAAAAGAATATGAACAGGCTCTTTTAAATATAGAAGAGCTTTTAGAACTTGATCCGGCCAACTCGCTGGGTAAAGGATTACGATCCCAGATCATTCAGTCAAGAACAAGCCGTGATAAAGATCAAAACAATAAAAATAAAGCTCTGGCGAAAAACCATTTTGAAAAAGCCGCAATGTTTCAACGATCAGGCAAGTGGGAATCAGCCCTTTTTCATCTGGCCAAGGTGGTCTATTATGACCCGTCTCAAGCCCGATCAATAAAAGAATTAAAGAATATCATGAATAAGATATCCGGCCTGGAGGCACAGGGGATAAATCAAGACTCTGCTGTTTACCGTATCATCATGATCCATTATCTCAGAGGTATGGAATATTATAAAAATGAAAGATATCAACTCGCCGCCGGGGAGTGGAAAAGAGTATTAAAAATGGTACCTTTTCATCCTCAGGTTAACAGCGATCTGTCCGGGCTTGAAAAAAAGATCACATTAAAAGAAAAGGACAAAGACCTGGAAGGCCTGCTGGAAGTGGCCTATCACTATTTCTCCAGTGAAAATTACAAAAATGCCAGAGAGGTTGTCAACAGGATCCTCGCTCTGGACCCTGAAAATGCCAAAGCCAGAGAACTGGCTCAGAGGATAGAGGAAAGGGAAGTGGATATGGATCTGGCGCGTGTGGATAAAAAACGGATCATCAAACTTTACAGTGAAGGCGTTGATTGTTACGTTAACAGAGATTATGATAAATGCATCACGAGCATGAAAGCCATTATTCAGATCGATCCGGATAATATCAGGGCTATGAAATTCATTGAAAAGGCCAAAGAAAAGATAAAAGAGACATCCCTGGTTGAGGAATCAAAAAAGAAAGAAGAAGAGAAGAAAAAAGTCCTCTGGCAGCATTATATAAAAGGGATCAATTATTATAAGAATGATCTGCTGGACAGGGCTATAAGAGAATGGGAAAAAGCGCTAAAGATCGATCCCGACAATGATAGAATAAAAAATGCTCTGGATAAGGCCAGGGTCAAGCAGGAAATGATCAAAGCGTTTTAGACGTCAGCGGTCTGTATCACCCGTCTAACAGTCTTTTTTGCCCAATCATTCACTATTTTTCCCTGTATACAAACTCCTTTTATAATAAAGGTTTTATTGTGCCTTTAATTTCCTCTCCATTTTCTTGATCCTGTTCAGCATCGCCAGCGCTTCTTTGCCGTATTTGGAGTTTTTATCAAGTTCGATCACCTTGTAAAGCATCTCCTTGGAATCCTCTATCCTCTGCTGGGCATAGTAGAACTTGGCTTTTTCAAGATAAAATTTCTGATCTTTCAATATATCTTTCTTCGACATGACCTTTTCTTCATCATCTCCCTCCATTATGGTTTCTTTCTCCTTTTCTCCTTTTTCTGAACTGTAGAAAAGGTTAGGAAAGCGATGGTAATAGGAAAGAATGAGAAGCGTGAATCTTTTCTTCTCTTTATCCCACCGGGATGAAAGATAGATATTTTCAAGATCGTAATTAAAATTATACCCCAGCCCGGGTACAAGATATTCTTTCTGCAAGCCGGCCAGCATATAAAGGCCTTTGATAAGATTTATGTCAAAGGACAAGGAGTAATCCGTTATATCAGACATATCCTTTGGTAATAAAAGACCGGTCAAAAATTTTATATCATCAGTAACTTTAAGGGTAGATCCCATGTTTATCGTCATGGGCAAAAGATTATGATCTGTGGCATTTTTCAGGCTGGCTCCCAGGTCCCACCATTTTAAAATCCTTAACAGGAATCCCATGTCAAAATCGCTGAATTTTATTTTTTTACCGTCCTTGTCTATGATCACATATTTATAGGACAGGCCATATTTAAGAAAACGGATCAATGTTCCCCCTATCCCGATTAAAAACTGTTCATAATGATCTTTCTTTTCCATGCCCAGCCCTATATTAAGGGACGTCCAGTAGTATTGGCTTAAGCATGGAAATCGTGTCAGATAGTAACCCATATAAAATGATGAAAAAGTAAATTTCTCGGAAGTGGATAAGGCTATCTGGCCCAATGATTTGGATAGATTGAAAAGTGTGGCCGGGTTGTAAGAAAGCCCTGATATATCTTCACCCAGAGTCACAGATCCATATTTATGGACCTCATTCCTCGCTGAAAAACCCAACAGGGTGTTGATCATCAGCATGAATAAGATAAAAACTCTTTTAACCATACGTAACCTGGTTCCTTCCTTTCTCCTTAGATTGATATAAGGCTTTATCTGCTCTTTCGATCAACTTTTTAGAATCAATTGATGAATCCATGGACGAAGATACCCCTATGGAAATAGTCACCTTTAATTTTTTACCTCTGGATGTGGTAACCGTCATCTGCTGGACCTCTTTTCGGATCCTTTCGGCTGTATGCAAGGCATTTTCTTTATCGGTATCCGGCAAAAGAATGCCAAATTCTTCGCCGCCATAACGTCCGGCTATGTCATTTCTCACCCTGTTCTGGCGAATATGGGCCAGGATCACACCGGCCACTCTGGCCAGGACCAGATCCCCTACTTGATGGCCATAGGTGTCATTGAATTGTTTGAAATGATCAATATCGGTCATTAACAATGATGTGGATCTTTTTTCCTTTCCGGCATTGGCCAGTTCGCTCTTTAACGTGCCCATAAAATACCGCCTTGCCATCAGTTTGGTCAGCTGATCCTCTGTGGCCTCTTTATACAATTTTTCATATTTCGATAATTCCTGTGTCAGCTGGTCTGCCAGATGATTGAAGGTATGGGCAAATTTACCGAACTCGTCTGTCCTTTTCATCTTGATCCTGAATTTAAGGTCTTTCAATATCTCATCCGCCCCTTTATCCAGTTTATGGATGGGATAAACAATATAAAAGGCAAGGGCCAGCCCGGCTATAATACTGAATAAAAGGATCGTGGTTGAAGAAAAAATGCCCTGCATGAGAATAGGCGCTATTTTATGGCGTATGGCATCGTCCGATATGCCGATCTCATAATACCCCACCGTATTGTTGGCCCAGGTGATCTTTCTGAACATCCTGATAATATCAACATTATCATGAACGGGGAAGGCGCGGGCCTTGAAAAACAGCTTGGCTTCATAAAACTGTTTCAGGTCCTCATCAATCCTTTCAAGATTTTTCATGATATGGTTGATATTCTTCTTTACCTTGAATATCAGATTTTGAAAGGGATATATTTCCTGGATGTTCCTCAAAGGCCTGGAAACATTTTTATTCTTTTCAAGGATATTGTCCATCCTTTTCATGCTTTCATGCAATGACAGGTTGATCCTGTTAAGTGTTTTGATCCTTCTGTCCTGACTGCGTGATGACAGGTCAGAGTAGATGATGCTCAGCTTTTTTTCGTAGACCGGAGAACGTTCTTTTACCAGTTCCCGTAATTTATTAATCTGACGGACCTGTTCCGGGAGCAGCCTGTTGGCGTAATGAAAAAGAGCCCTCGCCTGCTTTATCCTCTCTTTAATATTCTTAATCTGACCCATGATCTGGTTGGATGAAATGATCTGGTTGTTGATGCTGATAAATCGGTTAAAGTTGCTGTTGATAGAATAGAACTCCCTCATGTCCCTTTCATATTCTTCTCTGTAATCGTTCACCACATAATATTTTTCATTGACCGTGTCCACTTTTTCAAAGGCTTTTGAGCTCTTCCTTTTTATGACTCTTTTTCTGGTTTCCACCTCGTTGCGGGTTATTTCCAGTTCTCTTTTCCCCATGTCAAGCAGCACAAGATTCTTTTTATAGATGTACTCCGCGCGGTTAATAACATCAAGCACCTTAAGATAGATCAGCTCTTCATTGACATCAAACACCTTCAGGAGGATGACATTTAAATTCTCCAGGCCGGCATTATTTAAAAGCTGCTCGGCGATGATATTGTTGTTGTTCTCCAGATTCTGGCTTATCCGGTGTATGATCTCGCTCTTTAACCTTGGTTTATACTGGGTATTGGAAAGATAAAGGATCGTGATACTCAGACTGAGCACGAGGAGGATAGTAAGGAATATAATAACCGTATATTTTATACTCATTTTGTAAAATGATCCAGGGTTGACCTTTAATAGTTTATCGCATTTTTAACAATTGTCAAGGATTGTTGAAAAAAATGATGATTTTTCAATTCTTTAGGTTATATTAAAAATGGATATGCCAAGTAAAAAACCATGGCTTGAGCAAGTATTGTATGTTATGTGGGTGCTAACCGCTTTGATCCTGTCATTTTCATTCCTGTCGGCGGACATTTTTTTAAACAAGGCGAAAAAAGTGCTAAACTTATCCGGAGTGGAGGACCGGATAAAGGAATTAAAGAATCCTTCTTCCCCTGCCAACGGGGAAGAAGAACCCATCGATGCGCGGGTGACAGTAAAGAAAAATCCTGACGGCACATGGCAGCTCTTTGTGGATGATAAACCATTTTTTATAAAGGGGATGATCTTTAACCCGGCCAAGATCGGAGAGGACCCGGGGATCCCTAACCTGCGGGACTGGATGCTTTACGATGATAACGCTAACAGCACCAATGATATCGCCTTTGAGACCTGGGTGGACACGAATCTGAACAATATCAAGGATGCCACAGAACCTCTGGTTGGGGATTTCCAGCTCTTAAAAGATATGGGCTGTAATACCATCCGGCTCTATCATGTTCCGTCAGACAATCCTATCCTGGGCAATATCTACAAGATCGAACCCGGGGTCCAACTCCAGTATGATCATGCTGTGAATAAATCTCTTTTACGCAAACTCTACAATGATTACGGTATTATGGTCATCATGAGCCATTTTCTGGGTTCATGGACCATCGGCGCCGGGGTCAGCTGGGCAGAAGGTTGTGATTATACAAACAGCACGCATCGGGAAAACATAAAAACTTCGGTCAGGGCCATGGTCCTGGACAATAAAGATGAACCCTATGTTCTCATGTGGCTTCTGGGGAATGAGAATAACATCGCTGATTTTTCTAAATGCAATGCGGTCCAGCATCCCGTGGCTTATGCCCAGCTTATAGGGGAACTGGCCCGGATGATCAAAGAGATTGACCCTCATCATCCTGTGGCGGTCTGCGACGGGGACGGATACCGCTGGTTCGCTGACCCCTTTAACACCTTGCGGGAATACCCTGATTACGCCCAGGCTGTTGATATTGTGGCTTTTAACTCTTACCATGGATCTAACGGTTTTAATCCCTATATCTGTTCCAATGTCAAATATACCTTTGACAGGCCCATCTTTTATTCCGAGTACGGCATGTTCGCCTATGATAATAATGTGGGATATGATGAGATGCTTCAAAAAAAATATCATACCAATTACTGGAAGGACATTGTTCTCCAGAGCGCCAGCAACCTGAACATTCCACAGGAACAGTACGGGAATTGCATCGGCGGAGTGGTCTTTGACTGGTGCGACAGATGGCACATGGACGGCAATCCCTGGGCGCATGACGTCAGCACGAACCCGGCCACTTATTCCCCCGATGGGTTAAGGCATGAAGAATGGTTCGGCGTCACCTCCATGGGAATCGGATCAGATACCTTGATGCGGCAGAAGAGGTCGGCCTATGATTATTATAAGAATGTCTGGAACAGGACCAATCTCACCTATTGACCCGGACATTTGATATCAACAGATATGATCGATCAATGGGGGGATTATGGGAAGGTGCTTTTTTCAGGGGAAAATAAAAAACTTCCATTTGTTATGAGTATTTTTCATTCGAAAGGGCAAAAGGAGGTAATTGGGAAAGCCTCTTAAACGGAAAACACCCATAACAAATGGAAGCTATATGCTAACCTTTTCTCCCTTCAATAATATTATAACGCAATTTTCTGTTTTTATCAAGTCACTTTACATTAAAAGATTGAAAAAAATTATTCTTTTTATCCGAGAGCATGTCCCTTATATTGCCATTCACCATAACCTGATAGAAATTTTTATTGATCAGAAAAAGTTGGCTTTCAATAAGGCCTGTTCCTCCGAAAATACCGACTTTGAACTTGAGTCCCGGTGATCCTTTCATTTTAATAAAGTTCTTTTCGATCAGATGCCCCCCCACACTGTTAACAGAACCCCAGGCCGCGTTGGTAAGGATCTGGTTATGATCAATCTCCTTCTCCATAAGAGGGGGATAATCCTTGATCCAGCTCAACATAAAAGCCATCTCGTCCATCTCACAGATCAGCATGTTCAAGATCATGGGTTTATCGTCTGTTGCCAATTCTGTTTTTTTAAAAACATATTTTCCCGGGAATTCAATAGAGAAAGATTTATCGTCCGAGGTGTATTTCTTCCATTTGAATTTTTGCTTTTTAGGCAGCTTGATCCTGGCGATCTTCTTTCCCAGAGCCAAACCGATCTTTTCTGCTTCACCTTCCATGGCCTTTAAAAGACCTTCCAGTATATTATTATTGAACCATTGGCCGTGCGGGGTTTTGAGAAACTCGATATACTCTTCCATCTCGTCATCAGACAGATCCTTGTAGATATACAAAACCGAGGTGACCATAACCGGCTCTATTTGTCTGTTTACAGAGTTTTTGACCTGTTCTGTGATCATATTGATGGTCGCGGGAGGTAATTTCCTTTTTTTTGGAAGGCCTTTATTGATCCCTTCGGCCATTTTTTTAAAAATGACCTCGGATTTTTTCACACCCCGTTCACTGATATCCAGAACCTTGACCATGGCTTTGGCCAGCTCTTTCCGGTCTTCATCCACAGGGCTGTCCTGTATCTGCATGGTATAGGCTAAAAGCCCGAAGGCCGCTTCAGGTTTTGAGCCTTCAATCTCCATCTCCGTGATCTTTTTCCCCAGATCGCTTTTCATCCAGGTCAGGCATTTTTCAGCATAGTTTTGAACATTGTTCTTTTTAAATTCTGCCCCTACGATCTTGAGCATATCATCAACCAGGAAATATTTATCAAAAGCGCTTTGGAAAAATCCCGCGACCTGCGCGTCACTCCTGACCCCCTGGGCAGCCATCTGTAAAGGAATAAGACCTCTTACCACATTGGGAATCGCTTCTATCTGCTGTGGAGTCCCGGATTCTTCCAACAGCTCCCGGATCATTTTATCCTGATCTATATTCTCATCCGCTTTGAGATCAACTGAGAAAAGAAGGGAAAGAATGATTATTATTTTAAAAGCCACTTTAAAAATAATAATAACAGGCCAATATTTTTTTATGATCTTTTTATATTCTGTCCTTATCTCTTTTATCATATGATCCCCCGTATTATATTTTTCAAAGTATACTATAATTTCTGTTAAAGTCAATAAAATAAACCCGATCTTTCATCCTGTTTTAATGTCTATAATGATATTTTTTTCTTGACATTTGATTAAAATATGATAATTTTCATCATTGATAATTATTTGATAAGAATTATCATACACTGTAATGAGAAAAGGTAAAATTGAAAGCGGTGTTATCCGCTTTGAAATACCGATAAAGAACAGTTCTACTACTCTTAACTGTCAAGAGTTAGAAGTGTTGCGCCATCTGGCTGAAAAAAACGGACTGAGCCTGAGGCGTTATGTGGCGGTTATTTTAAAAAAGGCCATCCATGAAGAGACAGAAAAACCAATAAAGATGTTTTAAATGAAAAGCAGAAATGAAAAATTAATAAAGCTACTTGAGCAATATCATGCTCTGCCTGTAAAAGAACAGAAGAAATTAAAACCTGTATTTGACAAGACCATTTCAAGGCATCAGGAACTGGGCAAAAATTTCAAGGTGATACAGTATTATTTCACAAATTACAGAGTAAGCCTTGAATTGGAACCAAAACAAATAACAACAACACCGATCATTTAATCGCCATCCCGGGAATTCTCTTTGGGAGGGGAGCGTCCTTTTTTTACTTGATCTCCACCATTTTGTTTATCTATTTTTTGTCATTAAATTCAAAATATTTGTTTTGATCCTTTAATCTCAGAAAGGTCAGGTATTGTTCCATTTTGCCCTTATAGTCAGACTCGGAAATATGTAAGAGTTCGCATTTGATATCCTCATATTTTGTGACAGGAACACTGTAGCTGATTACACCGGCATCAAGAAGCACGGGATAGAATTGTTCAAATGAACTCACTTCGCCGCACAAGCAGACTTCTTTGCCCTGCTGTCTCCCGGAGCGTGTCACCATTTCTATCATCCTGACAACGGAAGGGTGCATAATGTGATAGGATTCCTGTGAAGTTAAACTCTCCCTTGAGGCTGCCACAGAATACTGCAACAGATCATTTGTCCCGATATTGGCAAAATCCACTTCTCTTAACAGTTGATCGGCCAGCATAACGGATGAGGGTGTCTCGAACATGATCCCCAGAGGGGGTAAGGAAAATTTTTTCCCTTCCTTTTTAAGCGAGCTGGCGGCTTCATCCACCAGGTTTTTGGCTATATACAGATCATCAATGTCCGCGACCATGGGGAAAAGTATTTTTACCTGGCCATGGACCGCAGAGCGTAAAATAGAGCGAACCTGAGTTATATAAACATCCTTATACATCGCGATGGCTCTGGCTCCCCTGATGTCTGATGTCTGCTTTCCTTTTATCATGGCTTCGATAAAGGCAGGTGTTTTGTCCGGGCTGATATCTAACAGCCGGATAATAACGCTTTTTCCTGATGTTTGCTGAAGGATATTACGGTAAATGGATATTTGTTCTTCCTCTGAAGGAACAGACTCTCCTCTCATGAAAATAAATTCGGTTCGTAAAAGTCCGATCCCGTCATAATGGATCCCTTTTGTTTCTTCTTCAATGACATATTTTTTTAACAGATCGATCTCCCCCATGGTGCTGATATTGACCTTCAGGTTGATCCTCAACCCCTCTTTTGTCTGAACAGGATGTTTGCGTTTTAACAGGCAAAAGTCTTTCCGTTTCTTCTGCTGTTCCTGTTTTTTTATATAACGATCAAGAGTTTTTTTATCCGGCCAGACATGGACTGTCCCCACAGTGCCGTCAACGATCATATCAGCATTACAATCTATCTGGTTAATATCGATCCCGAAAACGACCGGGACATCCATGCTCCTGGCTAAAATTGTAGCATGGGATGTATACCCACCCTGATGGGTCACAAAAGCCAGCACATTCTCCCGTGGAATATGTAAAAGCATGGAGGGTGTGAGTCTCTCTGATACGACGATGATGCCTTCTTTTTTATTCACGGGACAGGTAAACCGGCCCTGGGCCTGGCTGAAACTTTCAATCAAACGGTCACGGACATCTTTCACATCATGAGATATCTCTTCAAAATGAAGGCCATGACGGGTTAATCTTTTTATATAATCTTCAAAAACATCTTCCAGGGCATGTTCCGCATTAATATGCCTGGATTTGATCATGGCCTCTATCTTCTCTTTTATATGGGGATCGTTCAAAATCGCCAGATGAGCGGAGATAATACTTTTTCCTTCTTCACCAAAAAGATCCCGGGACCTGTCGACCATATTTTCTAATTTTGAAGCCGCCAGAAGAAAGGCATTATTCAACCGTTTCAGCTCATTATCGATCTGACTTTCGGGGATTTTGTAATGCGGTATATTGATATAATCGTCTAATGAATAGAGCCCGGCCTTGCCCAACGCGATGCCGACTGAGGCAGAGAGCCCTTTGAGTATTTTCATCTCTGGCGATCTCATCTTAAATATCTTACGGCAGGATAATAGGGATGTAACCTCTTTCCATATGCTTTTTAAACGCATCGGCAGCGCCCAGAGAATAGAGGATCTCTATCGTTTGACCTGACTGCAGGATCTTGTATTTTTCTCCCTTGATCCTGGCCGGCCTTGAAAATTTAATAAAGGTCCATCCGTCTTTTTCCTCACTGTTCAATAATTTAATATACTTTTCTTTTTCCTGGATCGGTTCATGTCTGTATAATCCTGTGCCGTATTCATGTAAAAGAAAAGTTTCTCCATTTTTTACATATCCGAGGATGATCTCTGAATCTTTCATCTCTTTGCTTCGGCCAAAGCCTAAAGCGATATAGCCGGTGGTCTTGCCTTTCATTTCAACAATATAAAGATCGCTCTTTTTGTTATACTCTATCACTATTGTAAAATTACCTGTTTTACTCTGAAAGACACCTTTTTCTTTATCAAGCGTATACGTTCCATATTTATTCTTTAAAACTTTCTCTTTGGCTGTAAGAATAAACGGGAGAACAAAGAGGATCAGGATAAAAAGGGCTATTCTTCTGTTAAAGATTTTGGTCATGGAAATACCTCCTTATCTGGATTCATACGCAAATATATATTCATGAAAATTTATTTCAAGTAAAAAAAGGGATATCAGGAGGCCGGAATTTTAATATAAAAGTATAACCAGAGCAGCGTGGCAGGAAGCCAGGACAAAAGAGATGATCCCCAGTATCCGGTGCCATTTGAAGGAATTCTTTACTCTTTTTCTGAATACACCCAGAACAAGCGTCAAGAACACCATAGAATAGGTCACGATACCCAGCGGTTTGATCCATTGCATTAATTCCATATTAACCTCACTTTTATTATTCAATGCGCGGTACAGTGGCGTCAAAAGGGTTCAAACCGATCATGGCAAAATATCGCCACAATGTACTGGAAATACAGAAGACAAATCTATATTTTTTCTCTTCACTGAAGGAACCGGCCAGTCCGTTGCCGATCCTGGATGACCGGGCCAGGGGCCACCAGTCATTAAAGGCGTAGACGAACTGCTTGTCTTTTATGATATGGGAAACATACGGGAGCTCGTTATTTTCCGAACGGGTTATTAAATCTATATATCGATTCATCTCATCAACATAAAACCTGTACTTTTTTAAGAATGATTCCGCTGCTCTGTTTTCTGATCTGCCCACAGCATAATCAGCCAGCATATTGTAATCCAGAGCCATCTGTCCTGTGCCCTCCCACCAGATCATAGGTTGATCCCGCCTCTGGCTGTAGGCCTCTTTAATGGTAAAATCAAATCCCCAGAATTTTTCCCCCTGCACCATAACCTCTACCCTGAATTTATCCTCTGCCTGTCTCACCAGTTCTATAGGATCTATGCCCATCCTGTCCAGGTCTTCAGGCCCGATCCCGCATATGGCCCATGAATTAACATCCAGGGCTTCGAGCGTATCCACAACATACTCCCATTTCCCCTTTACTTTGGTAGGGCCGTATCCACCCCGGTTAAAGGTTCCCCTCTGGTTCCAGGCTATTCTTTTGAACCAGTTTTGCGTGGCCAACTTTTCTTTCTCGATATCTTTAAAGGAAATATCATTCTTTTTCATTATGGCCAGGACCCGGTTGTCTTTCATGTTGACCATGGCCAGACAATTCTTTAAAAAGGCATAATAGTCAATAATGTTCTCAGTGGAAAATACCTTCTGCCAGTCAGGTCCCCAACCGTATCCCATGCTGGGAGCGCCTCTTTCTCCCTGAGGCAATGTGTAATGCGTAAAATCCCTGGCCCAGTTGAACATCTTCATCACAAAATCAACAAATAAAAGCGATCGCGTTCTAAAATAATAAAACTGGGCCGCCAGCCCGACCCATATATTAGGACCGATATGGATCCTGTCCCCGTCAATACCCATAACCAGCTGGTTGTATTTTCCGGGTTTGGTATAAAAATAATGGTCAAACATGGTCACATCATAGGCATTAAAAAGCCCGAGACAGTTGTTCTTCCTGAGTGAAAAATTATCCTCGAACAAATGCAGCATGTACTCGGCTTTTTCATAATCCTCCATATCGATCATGGCGATCAAGACCAGGGCATTGTCATACAAAAAAGCCTGACTGTCAAGGTATCCTTTTTCGGTGCGCATGAGAGGGATCTCAAGGAACCTGACATCTTCGATCCAGTTCGCGGTACCGGTAAAACTCTGATAAAGCCCTGTTGTTTTTACCTCTATGGATTGTAAAAATCTTTTCAGCTTTTTTCTTTCATCACTGACACCGGGGAAGACCTTGTGAGACAAGATCAACAATAACAGGATGATCCAGATTACTTTTTTTGTATAAAGCGTCAGCATGATCTTTTTATTCCCTATCCGTATAATATATTTCATCAAGATAGAATACTGATCCCTGGGAGTTATTCTGATAACTGACAACCCAGCAGAAGCCGCCTATAATATAGGAAAGGTCAATACCCTTTAATGAGATCTGGTAACGTTTCCACTTTTTACTTAAAGTGACAACCATCTCATCGGTACACCCGGAATCAGGATACGGTCCTCTGACACCACCCATGGTAAATCTGACCTCTTCTCCTCCCTGTTCCCCCCTGGCGTAGAAAACAAGTTTGGTGGCTCCCCTGAGGTCATATCCCTGATGGGGGATAAAGCCCCAGTTATTGGCCGGATTCAACCAGAAAACCCCGGCCCAGTGTTCTTCGTTCATCTCAGGATCAAAGACAGGGTCATAGACCACTTTAATGCAGCTGATCCCCTGGAAAGGTTTTTGTTTGCAGTTGCCCCAGAATCGTATGGTCAAATAATCTCCCATCCGGCCTGTCGGAAAATAGTGTACATTACCGATGGAGCCGTAGTTTTTATAGAGATAGAAGGGAAATGTAACTTTTTTACCTTTCAGATTCAAGGGAATCTTATTCTCATAAGTTTTATTATTATTATCGCTGTAATCCGGGACATTATAATAAGTAAAAGAAAATACCAGTCCCAGAGCCAGAATAATGTATAGTTTATTTCTTCTCGATATCATCTTATCCCTTTATCTCTCGATCTTTATCTCATCAATATAAATGGTGACCAATTCCTTGCGATACTGTTTATGGTCCATCCATCTCATGGCCAGAGAAAATCCAAGACTGATATGGGTTAGATCCTCTTTATCCAGGAGGATGGTATATTTTTTCCATTGTCGTGTTAATTTGACCGGCCCATAGAGGATCTCTGTAGAATCAGAGAACGTGCCGTAATTCCCGCCGAATTTAAAAATGACCACTTCATCTCCCTTCTTTCCCCTGGCATAAAAGGTCAGCTGTCGGGCCCCTGTAAGGTCCAGCCCGCCATCAATATTGCCCCAGTTATAGCTGGGGAAGGTCCAGTTGATGCTGATCCAGTTAAATACCGATTGCCGCCTTGTGTTATATTCGAATTTCATGCAGTAATTCCCGGTTTTGGGTTTTTCCGTGCAGAACTGGTTATACTGAATGCAGAGAACATCACCGCCCCAGCAGGTGGGAGCATAAAATGAACGCTCCGTCCAGATATCACCATCCAGATAAATAACGACAGGATATTTTTGCGGTTTGTAGGCATAACCATAAAGACTGTTATTTATCAGGCCGACCATGAGAAAAAATATTATAAATACAGGACAGATGCTTCTTCTCATTTCCTTTTTCCCCAGTTCATTCTAATGTAACGGAAATAATCCAGTTCGTCAACATGAAATCATCAGCCATCCCCCGGAAATGAAGAGGGCCGGTTTGCTTTAGCAAATCCGACCCTTTTGTTTTCTTGAGGATGCTTTAGAAGTTTTGGTTGATTTGGTTGATCCGGCAAGAATTATACTCAGTATATATATATTCCTTGCTCATCACACCTTTTTTAAAAGAACGATCCAAAACTTTTAATTTAATTCATTATAAGCGGTTCTCTGTGCAGAGAGACTGGTTGATTCTTCATTATTGGAATAATAGACATCATCCACATAGAATGTGCAACCATCAGGATTATCCTTGGCATAAAGGACAAATCCAAAACCACCGGCTATATCCTTCAATTCCAAACAACTCAGGTCTATTTCATATTTTTTCCATTCTTTGGAAAGAACGATCTTTTTACTGGTCTTTGAATCCTTTGGGTTTTGCTGCCTTGTTCTGTTCATGCTGAATTCAACGACCTCATTGCCATGCTTTCCCCTGGCATAGAAATATACTTTTTTAGCGGGAGTCAGATCATATCCGCCACGTATGGAGATCCAGTAATTATTGGGATTGGACTGAAAATACAGACCGGCCCATCCATCACCTTCACCGGCTGCGGTATAGGTGACTCTCAGAGCAGAAGAGCCGGAGCGGGTATTCTTATCCCATCTGTTGTCCATTCGGATGTCCCGGATATCTCCCATCCAGCCGCTCGGAATGCCTCTATCCAATTTGCTTTCAGCATTGGAATAGATATAAAATGGGTAACGCAACACCTTGTAACTCATAAGAAAATCATCATCTTCAGCTAAAAGGATTGATCCCATTGACAAAACAATTAAAATAAGGAGTAGTCTTTTCATGATATTTACCTCCTTTCCCCTTTTCATTAGTAAGGACAATGGTCAGGGAAAAAAGTGCAAGAATTTTTTTTAATATTTGAGGATTCAGGCCGTGTGAAAATCAGCCCTCTGGAATTTCCAAGAGAAATTCCGAGGATAAAGTCCTGGAAATTTCTCTAGAAATTTCACAGGAAGATCTTCCAGGGAGATTCAAGGGGTCCAGGGTTCCTGGACCCCTTGAATTCTTATTCGAAATAAAGATATCCGTGTTAATCCGCCATGGGGGCCTTTAGGCTCTGGTTACTCTTAAAAAACTTGACTTGGGGCCTTCGGGGCAATATTTTAGAGTTTCAAGCCAAGGTATAGGGAGACAATCATGGGTCATCATCATGAAAAGGAAACGGTGATACGGTTTGGTATCTCTATTGAAGAACATTTATTGGAATCATTCGACCGGTATTTGAAAAAAAAGCATTATAAGAACCGGTCAGAAGCCATAAGGGATCTGATCCGCGACAGGCTTTCTGACGCAAAGAAAGAATCAGGGGAAGAGAAGACGGTGGCCATTGTCTCGTACCTCTATAACCATCATATTCCCCAGCTAACGGAAAAGATCGTCCATATGCACCATCATTCTCACATCAAGATCTACTCCACACAGCATATTCATCTTTCCAGGGAATTGTGCCTTGAGATCACGATCGTGGAAGGGGAAATGGCCAGGGTGAAAGATTTCAGCAACAGGATACAGTCGCTAAAAGGGGTTCAGCATTTGACCGTCAATCACTACTTCTTGACCTAAAATAGATTAGCTTCCTTGAGGATAAAATTGATCATCAGATCAAAGTTTAATTTGTCTTTTTTAATCGGCTCGGGGAACGAGGGAAAGCAGGTGATCTTCTCCAGGGCCTTTTTAACTTCCCTATCCAAAATTTCAAATCCGGAGCTCTTTTTAATCCTGAAATTCAACAGCCTCCCGTCACAGGCCACTGTGAAATTGATAAGGGCTTTGCCCTCCAATTTTCTTTTCCTGGCCATAAAAGGGTACTCGAGATTTTTGTATATCTCAGCTCTCAAAACCTCTCTGAAAGCGATAATGGAATTTTTCTCTGCGGATTGTTGCCCCACATCACTTTCATCCTCCAGCCTGGTCCTGTCAGACACCTGATTGACAGGTGTAAGAATGACTTCCACGTACTCCGCTTCCTGGGCAGGGTCATGTTTTATTGAACCGGCTTTGAACAGACCGGGAATTAAAAGGAACACCGCGTGGACCAGCACAGAACAGATCAGACTAATATAAAATATCCGTTTTGTTTTCATGGGTTATATTTTTCTCGCTTTAACCAGAAAATAACCGTTATTAACATACTTTTCAAGCAAAAATCCGGTTTTTTTCAATATGATGTCAAACCAGGATTTATCCGGAATATGATGCATTCTCATTTCAAAACCAAATTCTCTGTGCATTTTATTGATATGCTCTCTGTTCTGACTGTGTGATATCACAAGAAGACCTTTCTTCTTTAACAGATGATATATATTCTTTAAAGTCCGGGTCTTGTTTTCAAAATGAGGAAAACAGTTAAAGCAGATCACCATATCAATTTTCTGTTCCAACTCCACATTTTCTATATTGGCAAGAAGACATCGGGAATTAGAAATATGAACCATTTTGTTCTCGGCAAATTTTAGCATCTTTCCAGAGATATCGACCATCCATAAAAACCCGTCCAGTCCGATATGTTCAAGAATATAAGGAGAAAAATCCCCCTTGCCGCACCCCGCCTCAACAACTTTCATCCCTTTATCAAGCCCGAATTTTTTAACCAGGCCACGTATCTTCTCCACTTCTTTTTTTTTATTGACCCAGTCATTCTGGTAGGTTTCAGCCACTGAATCAAAAATCTCTTTAATCGACCTTTGCATAAACTCTCCTTTTTGGTGAAATTAAATAAACGATCAATAAGATAAAAGAAAGGAAAATAGCCACCGTGGCGCTGACCGGCCAGTTGAAAGTAAAAGAAAATATCACGCCCCCGGCTCCCCCCAGCGAAGCAAAAAAGGAAGATAGAAAAATAAATTTTTTGATGTCATAGGTTATCTGATAGGCGATAGATGGCGGAATAATGATAAGACTGAAAAGCAAAAGCCCGCCGATAATATTCAAATTCACCGTTATCACCGCGCCAACAAAAAAAAGTAAAACGTAAAAAAATAACCGGTCATTGATTCCCAGGGAAGCGGCGATCTCTCTGTTGAACAAGATCGCCACCAGCTCCTTGAAAAAGGCGGCTATAAACACGCCGAGGGCAAAAAGCAGAAAGATCAGGAAAATGATATCCAGAGAATCCACCAGAAGGATGTTACCCCATAACAGATCTAGAATAACTCCTTTCTGTGGTAAAAGGCCCATTCCCAAAAATGCTATTCCCAGAACAAAAGAAAAAAGAATACTGATGGCGATATTGGGGCTGATCCTGCTTTTTTCTGACAGGGGAGGTATAAAAAGTGAGCTCAAAAGAGAAAATCCCAGGGCCATGACCCTGGATGGGAGCCCCAGGATCATACCCCATATCCCGCCCGCCATGGCCGAGTGTGACAAGGTTACACCTATAAACGGAATATTTAAAAGAAAAATAAAAACCCCTATGATCCCGCACTGTATTCCGGTTAATATAATAATGAATAAACTTTTATAAAGGATCGAATCAGTCATAAATATAACTCAGGAAATCTTTTTTTTCCCAGAGCTCCTTTTTTTGCCCCTGAAAAATGACATGGCCGTTCTTTAAAACAACGATCCTGTTGCTGAATTCCGAAATATGGGTTATCAGGTGGGTCACGAAAAGGACCGTGAGTCTGTGATCGATGTATATCTTTTCCACCATTTTCAAAAATTTTTTATAAGCCTGAATATCAAGATTGACGTTTGGTTCATCCAGAAAAAGTATCTCAGGTTTCTGGATCAGGACAAAAGCCAGCATCACCTTCTGCCGTTCTCCTCCGGATATCAGGCCAAAAGGTTTATTCAAAAGATGATGGATCTTGAACTCTTTTTCTACGGAGCGGATAATATCTCTGTCGTTTTTATCAATTCTTTTAAGTATCCCCTTGCCCGAACGACCCATGACAAGCACGTCCTTGACTAGAATGGGAAAATACGGATCCATATCCAGCCTCTGAGGCATATAGGCTATATTTTTTCTGATCGAACGTATCTTTGACTTTGTATTTTCCTGATTAACAAAAATCTCGCCCTGCCCGGCTTTATAAAAACCCAGAATTGTTTTCAAAAGGCTTGTCTTTCCTGACCCGTTCGGTCCCAGGATCGTAATAAATTCTCCCTTTTTAACATCCAGATCAATATGATTCAATATGGCATGACCATGACCGGAAAGGCAAACATTTTTAACTCTTATCGCATATCCCTGAGCCATATTCGGTTATTCCTCCAGACCCTTCTTTAACTGTTCCAAATTGCCTGACCAGAGGTGAAGGAACATGGGATCCCTGGAAAAATCAGGAAAGTTGGCAAATATAATGATTTTTTTGTTTAGTCGTTTTTCAAAAACCAGGGCTGTGGGATGATGGTCCCCTGTTCTATTGCTGATGATATAATCTATCCCTTCTCTTTTTGAATCCCTTCTGATCTTTTCTATCTGCTTTAATCCTGAACTTTCCAGACCGGCAAAAGTGGCTATCACCTCCAGGCCCAGATACTCGCAGAATCCTTTTTGAAAGGCGCTGGCTATCACTTTGATACGTTTCTTCTTTATCCTCTCCAGGAAAGAACGTTCTTTTTCAACAGTCTGCTGAATGGTTTTAATCGTTTGTTCCCGGTTCGTCTTTATTTTCAGGCTATCATCCGGAAAATAACGGCTCAGGATCGTTTCCATCTCTTTTAACGCGCTGAAATAGTTCTCTGGCACTGTAAGATCAGGACTGGTAATGATATGAATCTTTATCAACGGATTGATCTTTTGTATTTTTGCCACCAAATATTTCTGAAAAGGATGGATCATTAAAAAAGCGGCCTTTCGGATGGAGAGGGCATCAGAGGGCTTTAGATCAAAATGTCCCGGACACTGGCCCGGCGGCACAAGATTCATGATAGCCAGATCCGGATCCAGATCCCTGACCAGTGATATGATCATGGTTGTACCGGCTAGAACGATCCTGCCTTGCGGCCGTTCTTTAGAACAGGATAAAATAAAGGCCAGCAAAAGGAACAGAGTTATATAATTTTTCATTGTTGTTCGCACAGGATGACCATCCGTTCTAAATATTTAACAGCACGCCTGTTTTCAAGATCAACCCCGGCGCCGGATAACCTGATCTTACTAGATATTTTTCATTAAGGATATTTTCCGCATCCAGATAAAAATGCCATTCTGTATTGCTCATGGTTAGGTCATAGTTGACAGAAGAGTTGAGAACCATATAATCATCCAGTTTTTCTTTTTTTTCATCTGAATCATACCGGTCCCGGGCAAATTCTGCCTCCACTTTCATCGACAGAGGGGAAGTGATTTGAATGATCGTATAGGCTTTGCCATTGAACAAGGCCAGGTGGGCTGTTTTTTTGCCTGGATCAAGATATCCCAAAAGCAAGCCGCTTTTTATCGCCGGGATCGGTTTGACCCAAGCCTCCAGTTCCAGGCCATTTATGATAATCTTGCCTGAATTTTCAAACGAGGGTGGAAAGGGAGGGGGGCCTACCTGCTGTATCAAATTTTTTCCTGTTATTTGATAATACGATAATTTGTAGAAAAATCGATTATGAATTTCCTTCAGGCCTGTTTCATACTGCCAGTAATCTTCCGGTTCCGTGACATTATATTCAGGAGGGTTTATGATAGCCATGCATTCTCTGCCAAATTCAGGTGTCTTATATCCTCTCTGCGCATTGCCATAAAGATACTGATCAGCCCGGATATTGACCTGGATCCCACCTGAAGGAATGATGATCTCATCCCATACGTTATTATAAGCGTACCGGATGCCTCCGGATAAAATTACAATATCCAGCTTTTGATCCATCAAGGTGTACGCCGCGTAATCATTTTGAATTTTTTTCAATTCCTGATGACCGCCCGCCGGGTGATCATTATATACACCGCCAAACTGCTGCCAGTCAAATCCAATCTTTGTCTGATTCCCCTTGAATAATTGCACGGTTTCCATTATCCTGAGGCCATAGTCCTCGAAAATATTATTGCTGTCATTAAAAAATTTATTCAGCCCGGTATCAGCATACAGGATCACTTTGCCTCTTATATGGTCATACTCATGTTCAACCCTGAAATCAAAATCCCTCTGAATGGTTTTACCGGCAGCGTCATATCGACCCCAGTCAGCATTCGTGGGACCCGGGTTATAAAAGAGGATATCCGCGTAATCGACATTGGCCCGGACATACCAGTTGGCGTTGATCTCGTATCCTGCTCCCATATGATAATTCTGTTGATAGGAATCAGAATTTTCTCTGCCTCCCTCTGTGGACTTGTAGCCCACAGACAGGTTATAGTCAAAAGGTCCTGTCTTGAACCGATTGTTTATAAAATAATCCTGAGAGTTGTAACTGCCGTAAGCCAGGCCAATGGCTGTTCTTATACCGTCTTTTCTCATCCGCTTGGTTCTGATATCAATGACACCACCCACAGCCTGGTTCCCGTGTTCGACTCCTGAGGGTCCTTTTATCACCTGCACGCTTTCAACAGCATCCAAAGACAGCGTATCAAGCAGAGGATGCCGCCATATCCCCATGCTCTGCGGCCGGTCATCGACAAAGGTCAGCACCCCTGTATTGGGTATCTCCCCCAGGCCGCGGATCTTGAATACAGACGGATTCTTGGAACCGACCTGGAAACTGACCGGACCTGTCTTGTTAAAATAAATACCGGAAACATCTTTGGTAAGATCAATCACATTATGCCGGCTGTTATTTTCAATAGTCTGGGAACGAAAGGTCACAACGGATTGACTCGAACGGTTCAAATCAGAAACAGACTCATCTTTCACGACAGGAACAGTCTCTTTTTTAACCTTGATCTCGCCCAGGTCAATGGTTTCGGATCCTTTCTGAGCCTGGCCGAAGCCAATGAATCCGGCAAGGAATATAAATATTATTGATAGATGTTTCATCAATCATAGTCTCCCTTATTTCGTGTTACTTTTTTATAAAAAATATTACTTTATCAGGAAAAGTCAAGTTAAAAGTAATTTAAACAGTTATAATATGGATCAATGAAATAAATTGAAGAATGGCAGACTGATTTTATCTTGAAAACTCAGAGGATTAGATTTAAAATACCGCCTACGATCAGCGTGGACAGGATCATAACCGCTGTGGCTTTTGCCATATCCAGAATACCCAGCTCTTTAACAAGCACGGTAAAGGTAGCGACACAGGGAAAGTACATGGTAAGGATAACACTGGCGATCACCAGCTGCTTGAGGCTCATTCCCAGAGGGGCCAGCATTCCCACAGCCACATCCTTTCTTAAAAAACCGATGACCAGGGCTCCCACTGACTCTTTTGGCAATCCGAGCACTCCTTTGATCACCGGCTCACTCAATTTTCCTAAAAAAGAGATCACACCAAGAACATAAAGCATATTGATAATAAATACTCCTACAATAACATAAGGAACAGCCTCGGATAAAAAACCTTTGATCCGCATCCAGAGCTTTTTTAAAAGTCCTTTCCAGTAAGGGATACGGTAGGGGGGGATCTCCAGAAAGATCTCAGGACTTTCACCTTTTATCAACTTGTTCATGATAACGCCAAGGACAAATCCGACTATAAAAAGAGTGAAAAAGACCACGCCTATCCCTTTAACGCCATATTGCCCCACAAGACCCATTACCATGGCTATCTGGGCGGTACAGGGCACACAGATGGCCATGACCGTGGCCGCGATAAACCGTTCCTTCTTGGTTTCCAGAATACGCGTGGCCAGGGCGCCTGGGACATTACAGCCCAGGCCCAGGATCATGGGGATGATGGAAAGCCCGTGTAATCCCAGACGATGCATAAAATTATCAACCAGCACAGCCAGCCGCGGCAGATATCCGGAATCTTCCAGGAAGGATAGTATAAGATAAAAAGCAAAAATATAGGGTAATACCATGGCAAAGGGGACAAAAAGACCTGTTGTTAAAAGCCCGAGAGATTCAACAAAGTCAATGCGACCGTTGATCAGCCTTCCTATCAGGATGTCATGGATCATACCCGGTTTTAAAAGAGACGATAATTTCAGGATCAGGGGCCCATAAATTTTTTCAAAAAACGGTTCAAATAAATAGGTGATGAGCGATTCCCCGATAAATCGTATAACAGCAAAGGAAAGTATAAGAACAAGAATAGAAAGCGGGAGACCGGTCATAGGTTTAATGGTAAGATCCAGGACCCTTTCCCAAACGGTATGGTGCCGATGGCTTATCCTCTGGACATTCTGAATAATATGACCCACTTTGCTCCATCTCTGGTTTTCTCTGAAGGTATAGGATCTGGCTTTGGCCTGGTCTATTCTTGAAAAAAGGTTTTTTATCCCTTCGCCGGTCAGAGCGCAGGTCGTAACGACCGGCACTCCGATTATTTTCTCAAGTCGATCAACATTAATTGAAATACCAATATGTTTCACTTCATCCCAAAAGTTTAAAACAACAATAACGGGTTTACCTGATTTTAAAAGCTGCAAAGTTAAATTTAAATTCCTTTCCAGGTTCGTGGCATCCAGCACATTAATGACCAGGTCCGATGAATGAAAGATCTTAACAGCGACTTCCTCAGCCCGGTTTGTCGCCTTCAGGGAATATGTTCCGGGAGCATCGATCAGCTCTGACTTTTCATTCTCTTTTCTGATATACCCCTTCGTGTACTCTACTGTTGTTCCTGTGTAATTGGAAGCGATAACATTCACACCGGTGAGCCGGGAAAAAATTACGCTCTTCCCTACATTAGGATTTCCCATTAAGACAATTCGTTTCATCATTTTCTACCTGTTTCTTTCACGAAAATCCTTCTGGCCATCCCAAAACCCAGGGCCACCTGACAGGCACCGATCTTGATACAAACCGGGCCTTTCATGAATTGAGAACTTTTCTTTTCTATTACAACCCCCTTTCTTATTCCCAGGGCTTCCAATTTATTTATGAAACCATGACCGCCATCCAACCCGGTTATCAGCCCTTTTTCACCTTCCTTAAGATCAATTAGAGTTTTCATCATTTCACTCCTTTTTCTTCTGCAGATATCGTTTGAACTCGTTCTTGACTGGGGTTTTCTTTCTCTCAAAAGATTCCATAAAAGAGACAAATTCGACCAGCCTTTCAAAGGTCTTTTCATGGATGTAGTGCTCGATCCTGCAGGCATCTTCCCTGGCTATCTTTTCATCAACACGCAGGATCTCTTTTAAGAATTTTATCAATATTTTATGCTTTTTATATACCTGCCTGGCTTTTCTGACACCCGATGGCGTGAGTTCAATATACCCGTAGTGTTCGTGATTCACGTATCCTTTTTCTGACAGCACTTTTAACGCCCCTATAACAGAGGAGGTTTTCACGTTCATGGTAGAGGTCAGATCCTTGACCCTTACCACTTTGCGCTTGGTCTGTTCCATAAAGATGGTTTCAATATAATCTTCCAGGCTGGGTGTCAGCATAACTCTCCTTTTCTTGGTTTGCCTATAAATTATAGGCTTACCTATAATATAATATAACTCGTTTTTTTATTTTGTCAACTATTTTTTATCAGGCTCTTGACTTTTAAAATTATTTTTAATACCTTGTAATACTTATGAATATAGCGATCAACATCCTGATTGCCATGCTGGCTTTTTGCTTTATGGAATTTGTAGCCTGGTTCACTCATAAATTTGTCATGCACGGGTTCCTATGGATTTTGCATGAAGACCATCACAGGCCTCATAAAGGCCGTTTTGAAAAAAACGACCTGTTTGCTTTTTATTTCGCGGGCATCGCTATTTTGTTTTTTGCGCTGGGGGCTTTTCACGGTCTGATCATCTATACATCGATCGCCATAGGTGTCACATTGTACGGGATCGGTTATTTCCTGTTCCATGACGTGATGTTCCACAGAAGGATAAAAGGGTTCAGGATCAAAGCCTCAACACCTTATCTGAAACGGATCATACACGCCCACTCCGTGCATCATCAAAGCACAGACAAAAATAAAAGCACAACATTCGGCTTTCTCTATGCCAGTAAAAAATATGATATCAAATGATATTTTCCGTTAAAACAATAACCATCATCTTTCTTGTCATCTGCGCGACTTTTGTCTTTCTTTATTCCTCTGATACAAAAGAAGGCCATGGGAATGTTATCCTGAGAATAGGGCCGTTGAAAAATAAAAAAGGCACCCTCAACCTTAACATTTTCACTTCAGAAGAAGGATTTCCTGATGACCATAAAAAAGCCTACAGGATCATCAGCCAGAACATCACCCATATCACCCAGACCATCATGATGACCAACTGCCCTCACGGTTACTACGCCGTATCCGTGCTGCATGATGAGAACGATAATAAAAAAATGGACACCGGCCTGTTTGGTATACCCAAAGAAGGGTACGGATTCTCTAAAAATGCAAAGGGATTTTTTGGTCCGCCTGATTTTGAAGACGCTAAATGTCTGCTCAAGGAAAAGCAGATGACCGTTCATATAAAATTAAACTATTGAATAAAAAGAGGACCGTATGCAAAAGAAAAAAGTGATTGTGATCGGGGCCGGCTTTGGAGGCCTGACCACCGCTGCCCTTCTGGCCAGGAATGGATTTAATGTGACCGTAATCGAAAAGAACAGCATGCCCGGCGGCCGGGCGATTGTTTATAAAGAAAAAGGATTTGTCTTTGATATGGGCCCGTCCTGGTATCTCATGCCCGAGGCGATGGAACGCTATTTTAACCTTTTTGATAAAAGCGCCCGTGATTTTTACAAGCTGGTCAGACTTGATCCTTCCTACCGCGTTTTTTACGGTAAAAAGGAACAGTATGACATCAAGGCCGGTTTGAAGGATAATTTTAATACCTTTAACCTGATGCAAAAAGACGGCGCCGGAAAATTGAAACGTTACCTGGATCAGGCCGAATATCAGTATGACATCGCCGTAAAAAAATTTCTTTATCGTGATTATACCAGCTTTTTCGATTTTATGGACCGGGACCTCATCAGGGACGGGCTGAAACTAAAGATCTTTTATAATGTTGATAAAATGGCTGACCGTTTCGGCCTGGAAGATAAATTAAAAAAAATCATTGGATATACCATGGTCTTTATTGGCGGCAGCCCCAAAAACACGCCGGCTTTATACAGTCTGATGACGCATATCGACCTTAATCTGGGTGTCTGGTATCCTATGGGAGGGATGGGTGAGATCCCGAAAGCCCTGGAAAAATTAGGCAAAGCCCTGGGTGTCACATACCTGTATGATCATAATGTGATTAAGATCACGGTTGAAAACCGAATGGCTAAAAATGTGATCACGGATAAAGGGACTTTTCCCGGAGATATCATCCTTTCGAATGCTGATTATCATCATACAGAAACCAAACTTTTAGAAAAGCGTTACCGCACTTATTCTGACGGTTACTGGAAAAGGAAGGTGATCTCACCTTCCTCATTTATCATCTATATGGGCCTGAGTAAAAAATTAAAAAATCTGGTTCACCACAATCTTTATTTCCATAACAACTGGGATGAGCATTTTCAGACTATTTTTGATAAACCCCAGTGGCCAGATAAATTTTCCTATTATATTTCATGTCCATCCAAAACAGATCCTTCCGTGGCACCCCGCGGGAAAGAAAACCTTTTCTTTCTCGTGCCGGTGGCAGCGGGCCTGGTCGATACGGATGAGATAAGGGAAAAAGTGTATGAAAAAGTGATCAGCCATTTCGAGGATCTCATAGGAGAAAAAGTCTCTGATTCAATTATTCACAGGCGGATATTTTCTCACCGTGACTTTATCGGGCTCTATCACTCCTACAAGGGGTCGGCTTTTTCACTGGCTCATACCCTGCTCCAGACCGCTTTGTTCCGTTGCGCCCGTAAGAGCAAAAAAGTGAAAAACCTCTATTTTACAGGGCAGTATACCCATCCGGGAGTCGGTGTCCCCATGAACTTTATCACAGCCGAACTCACGGCTAAGAGCATCATTGAGGATTTTTCCTGACCGCAGCCATGAGCACGTACCTGATCATCAATATCATTATTATCGCTTTCCCTCTCACCTTCAGTTTCTGGCCGCGTATCCGTTACTACAAGAAATGGCCATTTTTATTTTTATCCATTCTCATCACCGGCCCCATTTATATCTTCTGGGACGTTCTGGTCACCCTCAGGGGTGATTGGAGTTTCAACAAATCTCATGTGGGGTCGTTCAACCTCTTTCACCTGCCCGTGGAAGAAATACTTTTTTTTATCACAGCCCCCTACAGCTGTATCTTTATCTATGAATCCTTAAATACGTTTATTAAAGATAAAAAAGTAGCATATAACCCGTACATCTATTACGGGGTTATCGTGCTTTTGCTCGGCCTGGCTTTTTTTTATCGCGCTCAGGATTATACCCTGCTGGCTTTGCTCTCCTGCGCCTTTTTTTTAATAACAGCCCTCATCATCCGGCCGGCCATGCTCTCTTCCAGGCTTTACTGGGGTTATATTCTGATCAGCTTTGTCGCTTTTTTCATCTTTAATTATGTTTTAACCTCTTATCCCGTGGTCATCTATAATCCCAAAGCCATTTGGGGATTAAGGATCACTACAATACCGCTGGAGGATTTCTTTTATAATTATTCCATGCTTTCTTTTTATCTCTTCTTCTATCAGTTCTTTCAGAAAAACAAAAAAAAGGCAGGATAAAATACCAGGCCTTACGGGCGGTATCTATCCTGCCCCGGGCTCAAGGGGTTGAATGGTTAAATTCAACCCTTGAGCGCATCGAGGGGACAATTTTAATTGATTTTATTTTTTGTTGCGCTTACCCTTCCTACTGTATCAATCATCTCATCCTGATTGGTGTAGTAAATCTCATCAATATAGAATGTCACTGTGCCTGAATTATCGCTGGCTTTTACCAGGACCGAGAATCCACCGGCCATATCCTCAAACTTGTTGTTTAATTCGAGTTCGTATTTCTTCCACTCTTTTGAGAGTTCAATTCTTTTAGAGATCTTTGCCTGCTGCCCTTTCAGAGGGGCCATTCTGAATTCAACAACTTCATCACCTTTGTTACCTCTGGCATAGAAATAAATCTTTTTGGCTGTAGAGAGGTCATATCCGCCTCTTATCGATGTCCAGTGGTTATAAGGATTCTGCGCAAAATTCAATGAAGCCCATTTTGCTCCGACTGTTTCAGCGCTGTATTCGATCTTCATACAGCTTGTTCCTTTCTTGGGATTGATCGTCCATTTGTGGTCGATCTTCAGATCCCTGAAATCTCCTGCCCACCCGCTGGGTATACAATTATTAATACGGCTCGTACCGTCTTTGTAGACCTGGAAGGGGTAACGCAGAACCTTAAAGCATTTTAAATGTTCAGTATAAAGATTGAGAACCATTAACCCGACGATCAAAATGACAACAACCATTAACTTTTTCATGGCTTTTTACCTCCTTTTCCCTTTTCATTAGTAAGGACAATGAAAAGATAAAAAAGTGCAAGAATTTTTTAGAAAAAATCAACCACTGAAGGCTCTGAAAACAGAGCGAAGCCTGCCCGAAGGGTGGAGCAAAGCCTCCCGTAGGGACTGAAAATTCATATTATAATTTGAAAAAATATGAAATCTGCTGTTACTTGAAAATCTTATTAATCTCTGTGAATTCAGTGAAGATCAGTGGTTTTCCGAAGTTCTCTGTGGTTCAGGTCTGGACGCAGTTGCGGCCTTTTTCTTTGGCCTTATACAGGGCTTTATCAGAACGGACAACCAGTTCCTGCCATTCTTCGCCCGGTTCCAGCTCGGCCACTCCAATGGAAGCGGTGATCCTGAGCTGAATATCTTTCTTCCCCATTCGATAAGAGACCCTGTTGCTTTCAATGATCTTGCGAAGTTTTTCAGCCAGTATTTTAGCCCCATCCAGTCCTGTTTCAGGGATAATAACAGCGAATTCCTCTCCCCCGTATCGGGCAGCCGAATCGCTTTTTCTGATATTCTTCTTTATTATCAGAGCTATCTTCTTCAGGACCAGATCCCCGGCCCTATGGCCGTATTTATCGTTAAAATTCTTAAAATGATCGATATCAAGCATAAGCAGGCTTAACTTGTTCTTATACCGTGTAGCCAGTTCCACGCTTTTCGATAGAAAATTTTCAAAAAAATTATGTGTATAAAGTTCTGTCAGGCCGTCGGTTATGGCTTTTTTATAGAGAATGGCATTCTCAATAGAAATCCCGGCCTGACGTGAAATAACTTCCAGGACCCTCAGATCTTCTTCTGTAAATACTCCGCTCACCAGCCGATTATCCAGATAGATCACACCCAGCATCTCTTCCCGGCCCATAATAGGCAGGCTGAGAGCCGACTTTATCCCGAACCGCACAATACTGGCTTCATCCTTAAAATCTTTGTCCAGGGTAGCATCATCCACGATCAAAGGCTTTTTTCCCTGTTCGACTCTGTTAATGATACCACTGGATGTATGGAACAACTCCCCTTCCAGTTCCACATCTTTTACGTTCTTGGCTACTTTGACTTCCAGAATTTTATCCTTTTTTTCTTCCACGGGATATAAAAGCAGAATACCGCGTTCCGCCCCCACCAGCTGGATCGCCTTTTCAATAATCTTCTCCAGCAGTTCCTCAAGGTCCAGAATACTGGAAAAATAACGGCTGGTTTCCAGGACCGTGGTCATTTCCCGCTCGATCTGCAAACGTTCTTTGGGGCTCTCTTTGGCTACCTGCACTTTGAGATCCAACCCCAGCACGGAGGCGCACCTTTTTATGTATTCCCTGGACCCGATCTCCTGAAAGACCTTAAAAGCCTGCTGCCAGTAGTGATGGGCGCTTTCGATCTTATTTCCAGCTTCATAAAAGTAGCCCATTTCAAAAAGCGTCTTGCCCAGCTCGAATTTTCTGCCTAATTTCCTGGCCAGTTCCATACTTTTAAAAAATAAAATTTCCGCTTTTTTTCTTTTATTAATTAAGATATGATATTTGGCATACGACCGCAACGCGGACATATAATGAGTGACCCAGGGGGCGGCCTTTTTCAAAGCGTCACGGCAAAGGGAACGGATCAGTTTTAAATGGCCTCTGTCCTTCTTTTTCTTCTTTTTGTAATTTTCTATATGAGCATCAGCCAGAACAAAGTAGAGATTGGCCGTATAATTTTTTAAAAAATCATGGGTTTCATTAATTTCCCTGGCCAGCTGGGCGTACTTGATGGCATCCGCATAATTTCCTTTTTCATAAGATAAAATAGACATGCCGATATGCATCCCCAGCAGCGGAAACGGTAATTTTTTAGCCTGGACAATGGAATATCCTCTCCTTAAAGCTTTTTCGGCGGTATCAATCTCTCCCTGTTCCAGATAGACTTCGATCAGATAACCTAAACAGCTGGTAATGCCAAAGTCATCTTTAATCTCCTCGCTGATCTTTAAATATTCAAGCAAATGGCCGACCGCTTCTCTGAAGTCACCGGAATAAAGATAATCAATTCCAATCCCCTGAAGCGTCATGCCCAGATTCCAGATATCCTCCACCAGCCTGTATTTTTCAGCGGCCTGACCCAGATAATCCCGGCTTTTAGCATATTCGCCTTTAAATTGATAGTAATAACCGATGAATTGAAGTGACTGCGCCAGTTCCCGCTCGTCACCCAGTTCCCTTCGAATTTCCAGAGCCTTAAAATGATATTTTTCAGCTCCCTTGAACATGGGAATTGACATAAGGAGCGAAGCGTAGGCCCCGATACTGGCGGCCAGCTCTTTTGAACGACCAAGCCTTGATTGAGCGATATGTAATCCTCGAAGGACAGAATGAATAAACTTGCTGATATCCGTCAGGATATACATCCAGTCCAGGCTATGATGTGTCACAATGATCGTTATATCCTGGGGATCCTTATGCTTGACCTGTTTTTTTAAATAATAGCGGTTTAAAAAAGAATGAAAGAAATGCACCGCGGCTTCTCTTACCAGGGCCATCATGACCTCGCTTTTCCTGCGAGGCACTTTCTCGCCTAAAAGAGACAAGCCCCTGGCAATGACCTCTTCTGACTCCACCCAGCTGCCCATGTTCAAGTGAGCCTGACCCATATGGATATACAACTTGGCTTTTTCAAATGGGTTCCTCTTTAAAGGAAGGATCTCTTTACACAGGTTGATCACTTCATTGGACTTGCCGGCGCTCAGATAGACTTCGATCAACCCTTCTTTTGCCTGCATCCATCTCTTATCCTTTGTTTTCTCCTTCTCCAGAATGTTCAGCACAATATTATAATATCGTATGGCTTCCTCATTGGCATAATTCTCTTTAGCCCTGTCAGCGGCCCTGATCCCGTATTGAAGCGATCTGTGTTTATCTCCCCCTTCAATAAAATGATGCGCCAGGTCAAAAATAACCTCTTCGATATTCTGTTTATTTCTTTCTTCCAGGGCCGTCCCGATCATAAGATGATATTTTACCCTCTCTTTTTTTGTCATCCGGGCATAAAAAGCGTCCCTGACGCGATCGTGTACGAACATCAACGCGCCTTTTCTGGAACTTTTTTCTAAGAGTTGTTTTTCTATTGTAGAATCGATCAGATGAACCAGAATATCCCTGCTCTCTTTCATCAGATCCTGTATCATATCGATCTGAAATTCCCTCCCGATAACAGAACTGATGGATAACAATTTCGCCTCTTTTTCCGGAAGGTCCTTGATCCGTAAAAGGAGCATATCCACAATATTTGAACTGACAGGCAATTTATTGATCTTGGACCAGTTCTCTTTCCAGGACCCTTCTTCCCAGATAAGGGCTTTTCTTTCTACCAGCTCTCTCAATATCGTAATGGCAAAAAAGGGATTCCCTTTTGTTTTATCAATAAGATAACGGGCAATTTTATCAGCCTTGGATTCACGCTCCCCGAGGACCTCGGCAGCGAGCCTTCGCATACGGCCAAAATTAAAATGGCTCAGCTTGATCTCCTCCAGGGGATAATGCATGGCCTTGGACTCTTTTTTTATCCTGTGAATACTATGATCCCGGCCGATCTCATCATCCCTGTAGGTAGCCAGAAGAAAAAGATTGTTCGTTCTTGACTTTCTTAAAAGCTCTTCTATGAGGCTTAAACTTCCCTCATCAGCCCACTGTATATCATCAATGAAAAGAACAACATTCTGCTTCCTGCCGGACAGGGAGGTCAAGAACTTGACATATTCCATTAGATATCTCTTGTTCTCTTTTTCCGGGTCATCAAGCGGCGTGATCTCGCTCACCTGGCCCAGAATTTCGCTCATATTGGAATTGAATTTCAAAATGATCCCGGTCAGATCCCCGAATATCTTCTTTAACCGTTTCCCTTCCTGTTTTTTTAACTCCTGGCCTTCCCGTTTTATCCTCCGGATATAATCATCGGTAATATCTTTGAACGGGTGGAACGGCATCTTGTTTTCCTGATTAAAACACCGTCCCATAAAAAACATGCCTCCCTGCTCGTAGACATAACCCCTTAATTCCTCAACCAGCCGGCTTTTCCCGATACCGGCTTCTCCGGCAATAAAACAGAGGCTTCCGGAATGAGCTTTGGCTTTATCATAAAGTTCTTTAAGATCATTGAATTCTTTAGCCCGCCCCACCAGCCTGGACCTGTAAGTCAGCTTTTTTTTCTGATCCATCTCCCCGATAACGAATGTCTTTTCCCCTTTTTCGAACCGGGCGATATCATGCAAGAATCCTATGGCACTCTGATAACGGATCTCCGGTTCTTTATCCAGAAGCTTCATGATCATATCTTCCAGGGCTTTTGGTATATTGACATTAACCTTACCGGGTCTGACAGGAATAGCCGCTACCTGCTTGTGCAGGATCTGGCTTATCTCTTTTCCCACAAAGGGCATCTCCCCTGTTAAAAGTCGGTAAAAGATTATTCCCAGAGAATAAAGGTCACTTCTCTCATCCACCGGTTTGTTGATAATCCCTGTGGCTTCCGGAGACATATAACCAAACGTTCCTATTATCTCGGCCATTTCTTTGATCTGCCTCAGTTCCATCACGTGGGCCAGGCCAAAGTCCAAAATCTTTATCTTTTTTGCCTGATCAATGATCACGTTACCCGGCTTGAGGTCGCGGTGCAGGATATTACGGCTGTGAACATAATCAAGGGCCTCGGTTATCTGTTTTATGATCCTGACCGATTCCTTTATGGTGAATCTTTTTCCTTTCAGTAAAAGATCATAAAGGCTGTCTCCCTTCAACAATTCCATCACGATATAGGGGATATTATCATACTCGCCCAAGCCAAATATTTTAACAATACCGGGATGATTAAATTTGGAGACGATCTCGACTTCTTTTTTAAATCTGATCTTATCCTCCAAAAAAGAAGAGATCCTGTTCTTTTTAAGGAATTTTATAGCCACTTCCTTTTTGGCCTTGTTATCAAAAGCTCTGTAGACAGAGGCCATTCCCCCTTCACCCAGTTTCGCTTTGATCTTATACTGTCCACTTATGATTGTTGATGATTTCAGTTCCAAGAACTCTCCCCTGACCTTTACCTCGTCTGTATTAGTATCGCCTAAAATGATTCTCTTCTTAAGGAGCAAAAGGTTATTTTCAATTATACTAAATAAATTACCAAGGGCAAGCAATTTCTGGCCACCAATGCAAGAGAAACCACCCTTAGGAATCGCTATGCGATTCCTAAGGGTGGTTTCTCTTGTAAAAGTTAATTGACTTTGGCATTTTTTACCTGTATATTTCATCGCATATTACAGAAAGCACAGAAACAGAAAGCAGGGAGGTAAAACATGAAAAAGATCTCTATTTTATCCATTTTGATATCCTTATTTCTAGCCGCTGTCTTGATAGCAGGTGAGGTAGAGGACCTTGTTGAAAAAGGCAATACCGCCTTTGACAAATGGGATTACAGCAAGGCCATTGAATATTACAAAGAAGCCCTTAAAAAAGATGAAAAGAATTTTACCGCCTTATGGAAGACAGCTAATGCATATATCAATCTCGGCGTACTGGAACAGGAGGATGATGACAAAAAAGAATCCCTTTTTAATCAGGGATCTTTATTTGCTCAAAAGGCGGTCAAAGAACATCCTCAAAAAGCGGACGGCTATGCCATGCTCTCCATTGCGGAAGGCCGACTGGCTATGTTCGCCGGTGGTAAAAGAAAGGTCGAATTATCCAAGAGTGTCAAAAAAAATGCGCAACTCGCTTTGAAATATGACCCTAACCATGACGGAGCCCTGCATGTACTGGGGGCCTGGCATAGAGAAGTGGCCACACTAGGCGGATTTCTAAAATTCTTTGCCAAAGTCCTTTATGGCGGCTTGCCCGATGCAAATATGAAAGATTCCATAAAATATCTGGAAAAAGCTGTAAAAGTAAAACCATCTAATATCGAACACCATCTGGACCTGGCTAAAAGCTATATTGAAGAAGACATGGAAGATAAAGCCAGAAAGGAGTTAAAACTGGCTATTGAACTTCCTCCCACAGAGGGTTATGATAAATTAAATAAAGCAGAAGCCAAAGAACTATTAGAAGATCTTGATTAAAAAAAAGGGACGGTTCTTTCAACACAAAGAACCGTCCCTTTTTTTCACTGCACCCTTTTTATTATCTCTTTTGCAATTTCCCCAGCCCTTTTAAAATCTCTTTTATCAGGCCTTCCCTTGTTCAGCCCGCCAAAGACCCTGAATGGCCCGGCTGTATCCCAGCATTTAAAACTAAAATCATGAACCACTTTAAAATTTCGCGTCTTCAACTGCCTTCTCAGTACCCTGTGATAATACCACAGCGGACCTATTCCCCTGGTAGAAAAGATAAAAGCCTTTTTGTTTTTTACCTTTGGTACTTGGTCAACGAAATCGATCAGGTACTTGTGATGCTTCCAGTAATAGATGCCGGCACCGAATCCGATCAGATCATATTTTATAACATCCCGGGGTTTTATTTCTCTGTGATCAACCACCCTGGCCTTTAACACCTTGCCCATATACCTTGAGATCTTTTCTGTGTTCTTATGATGATAGGAAACATAGATAATAAGCGTCTTCATTTTTTGTCGCGCAGACATGCCCTTACTCTATCCTGTTCATTATCTCTTTTACATTGACCTTTTCATCCTCGCTGGACTGGCTGTTCATGTATAAAAGAAAAATGTCGTCGCCCTCTTTTTTAAACCCATACAGATTTCCTGCTTTATGGCCTATTACTTCCGGATCGATCATTTTCTGTAAACCCGCATGATATAGCCGGTACTCGGTTTCTGACCGACCCTGGGCTCCCGCATCCGCATCCATCCTGATCACGATCACCCATTGTTTATCCGGACTGGTCTCAATGATCTGAAAAACTGACGAGGGATCCTGCTCCAGGACTATTTTTTCACCCTGCATGGTCTCAATAATAACAGCATCCTGCTTTTCATTCGCATAAATATCTTTTATCTCGCCCTCCACATCAAAAAAGATATCAGACAAACAGGTATCATTATACTGAGCTCCCTTATAGATATCCTTTATTTGGAATCTGAGGATATAACGGGTATTGATCGAATCCGGTGCCTGACTCCCCTTGTCTGACCCTTTGGCCTTTTTAATCTCGTCTTTGAAAAGTTTCAGTTTGTTCCAATCAAAGGGAAAGGGGATCTTCTGTACATCCATGGTGTCTTTTAAAAGCAGGTTACGCTCCTCATTATATTTGTAAATATCAAAAAGGACCTGAGTCTCTGTGGCATGACCTGATCTTTCTATTCCGAGATAGAGGGATAAACGTAACACCTTGACCCTGTTATTCTTCTCAAAAATATCTTTTGACCGCGCGTATCCATTCACAATGTTAATATTCTTTACCCCTTCTTTTATAGCCAGATAGACGGATTGCCCTTTGCCTTCGTCTTCAGTCCCTTCCACCCAGGCTGTTGAACTGTTTTTATCAAAAAGATTATGCGCCCCATAAGGACCCAGTTCGAAAGAAGAAGACGGTTTTTTCATTTCCGATGTGGCCAGGAAAAGATTACCCCCGATATCATATAAAAATAAAGTCTCTGGTTTCCTTCCGCAGCCCAATAAAAGTAAAGAGATCATAATAAGAATACTGATCGCTTTCATTATTCTCCTCCTTTAATAAATTGGCTGATGCATCTTAAAATATATAATTAAAATTCCTTGTCACTATAAATTTTTACCGCTGAAAACACAGAGGCGGAGATCATGCTGTTTTTTTTAAATATTCAAGCCTCTGCCTGCTCTATAGCACTTTTTTCATTTGATAAAATTACTTGATTTGCAAGATAAATTTACTATAGTATAGAAAAGAGGAACTTCGTGACATTGAAAAAAATCTTAAAAAATGAGCAAAAACTTTTATTTGTCTCCAATCGTCTGCCCATTACCATTCAAAGACGCAAAAAAGATATAAAATTTATTCCGAGTATTGGGGGTCTGGCGACCGGACTCGGATCATTCTATAAAACATATAACAGCCTCTGGATCGGATGGTGCGGAATAACCAAGGACGATCTGGATAAAAAATCAAAAGATTTTATCGCTGCCCGGTTACGCGCGGATTTTAAAAGCCATACCCTGTATTTGACAAAAAAAGATATTGACCAGTATTATTATGGATTCTGCAACAAGACGATCTGGCCTCTTTTTCATTATTTTACTCATCACGCGATCTATGATAAGGATTTCTGGGGATCCTATCAAAAGATCAATCAGTATTTCTGCAAAGAAATACTGAAAATCGCCTCTGACAACGATATTATATGGATCCATGATTATCACCTTATGCTGCTTCCCCACATGCTGCGTGAAAAGTTACCTGAGTCCCAGATAGGATTCTATCTTCATATTCCTTTCCCCTCTTTTGAGATCTTTCGTCTGTTACCATGGCGAAAAGAGATCCTGGAAGGATTGTTGGGTTCTGATCTGATCGGCTTTCATACCTATGATTATGTGCGCCATTTTTTAAGTAGTGTCAGAAGACTTTTAGGCTGCGAACATACACTGGGTCAAGTCTCTGTTGAAAACCGCCTGGTAAAAGTTGATGCGTTTCCCATGGGAATCGATTATGACCGTTTCTCCAAGAGCCTCCAGAAAAAAAATATCATAAAAGAGATCAACAAAAGAAAAAAACAGTTCGCTGATAAAAAGATCATCCTGTCACTGGATCGCATGGATTATACAAAAGGCATCCTGGAACGTCTGGAAGCGTTTGATCTCTTTCTTGAAACCTACCCTGATTATAAAGAAAAGATCACTCTCATCCTTATCGCCGTGCCTTCCCGTACTGAAGTCCAGACCTATATGGAATTAAAAAGTCAAGTGGATGAAATGGTCGGGAGGATCAATGGGAAATACGGGTCCATAGACTGGATCCCGGTCCGGTATATGAACCGCTCTTTTCCTTTTGAAAAGCTGATCCCTTTCTATAATATGGCTGATATCGCTCTGATCACACCCCTCAGGGATGGGATGAACCTGATCGCCAAAGAATACATTGCCACAAAAACGGATAAAAAGGGTGTTTTGATCCTGAGCGAAATGGCAGGGGCCGCTCGCGAGCTGGGAGAATCACTGATCGTTAACCCGAACAATAAGCAGGAAGTCGCGCAGGCTATCTTTCAAGCCATCAACATGACATCCGAGGATCAAAAAGAAAGAAACGCCATTATGCAGAACAGGCTCGAGCGTTATCATGTCAAGGCCTGGGCTCAAGACTTTTTAGACCGTCTTATCCGCATAAAAAAGATCCAGGGAGAATTGTACGCCAAGGTCATAACTCCGGAATTAAAGGATCATCTGATCCATTCTTACCGCTCAAAAAGGAAACGGCTCATCCTTCTGGATTATGACGGTACGCTAACGCCTTTCTTTGAAAAACCGGAACAGGCGCGTCCTAATATTGAGATCCTTGAGCTCTTAAAAAAATTGGCTCGAGACCCGAAAAATGAACTTGTCATTCTCAGCGGTCGCGAAAAAGAGATCCTTGACAACTGGTTCAGTAAAATTCCCCTTGGGATGAGCGCTGAGCACGGGGTCTGGATCAAAGGAAGAGGGAAAAAATGGCATTTGATAGAGCAGCTCAGAAATGAATGGAAAAATGAGATACGCTCCCTTATGGAACTTTACGTCAATCGCACACCCGGGTCTTTTCTGGAAGAAAAAGATTATTCCCTGGTCTGGCATTACAGAAAGGCTGATCCTGAATTCGCCATGTTACGCCTTTTAGAATTAAAAGATGACCTTTTGCATTTTACTCATAATCTGAATATTGGACTTTTAGAAGGGACCAAAACACTTGAAGTCAAAAATGCCGGAATTAATAAAGGACGGGCTGCCATGCACTGGATTTCCGGCAATAAATGGGATTTTATCATGGCTATAGGAGATGACTGGACCGATGAAGACATCTTCATCTCTCTTCCTGAATCCGCTTTTTCCATCAGAGTGGGGCTTTATCCTACCCGTGCCAAATATACCATAGATTCGGTTACAAAAGTGTTATCTCTATTGAAAAAGTTATGAATTTGGGGACAGGACTTGACAATGTGACATTTTTTAATTATTATTATCTCCAATTTATAAAAGTCTAAATGTCAAATGATCAAGCCCTGCACCCTTGCGGGTACTGATGCACCCTTGCGGGTACTGGGGTCCTCAGGAGGAATAAGCGACATGAAGGTGAAAGAGCCTCAAAAAGGAGAAATCGTAAATTTTAAAAAAGGCGAGATGAATGTTCCCGATAAGGTTATTATTCCTTATATTGAAGGGGACGGTATCGGTACTGACATCATGAAAGCCACCCTGCCTGTTGTTAATACAGCGGTGCAAAAAGCGTTTCGAGGTAAAAAAGAGATCATTTTTTTCGAGATCTATGCCGGAGAAAAAGCACTGGCAAAATATGGTAACGTTATGCCTGAAGAAACTCTTGTCCTTATCAATAAATACAAGCTGTCCTTAAAAGGACCATTGACGACTCCTGTGGGAGAAGGGTATCGCAGTCTGAATGTGTTCTTAAGACAATATTTTAATCTTTACGCCTGCGTCCGCCCGGTCAAGTACTACCCCGGAGTGCCTTCACCGGTAAAAACGCCTGAGAAAATGGATGTGGTTATTTTCAGAGAGAACACAGAAGACGTGTATGCCGGCATAGAATGGGAGGAAGGTTCTAAAGAGGCTCGAAAGATGATAGATTTTCTTGAAAATAATTTTAAAATCAAAGTCCGCAGGGATTCAGGCCTGGGTTTGAAACCCATAAGTGAAACAGGCACCAAAAGATTAGTCCGTGCCGCTATTAAATACGCGATAAAAAATAATAGAAAAAATGTAACGCTGGTTCATAAAGGCAATATTATGAAATTCACTGAAGGAGCCTTTAGGAATTGGGGCTATGAACTGGCCAAAGACGAATTCCCGAAGTCGGTCATTACAGAAGAAGCGGTCTTGAAAAAACATAACCATCATATCCCTAAAGGAAAAATCGTTATAAAAGACAGAATTGCTGACAGTATGTTCCAGCAGGTTCTGACCCGGGCAGATGAATATGATGTGATCGCCCTGCCCAATCTGAATGGGGATTATCTTTCGGATGCCTGCGCCGCTCAGGTGGGCGGACTGGGGATGGCGCCGGGAGCCAATATAGGAGATGAGATCGCTATTTTTGAAGCCACTCACGGGACAGCCCCGAAATATGCCGGACAGAACAAGGTCAACCCATCTTCCCTGATCCTTTCTGCCAAGCTCATGCTGGATTATCTGGGATGGGATCAGGCTTCTCAGCTTGTCGAAAAGGGGATCGCGAGAGCCATACAACAAAAAAGAGTGACATATGACCTTGCCCGATTGATGGGGGCTGTAACCCCGGTTAAAACCTCTGAATTCGCTGAAATAATCTGTGACAACATGGGACAATAGTACCAATGGCTTGTTTTTTTTCCTTGTTAGCTATGCTTTCTGAAGCCAGGGTCATAATAAAGCTAAAATGGGCCATTTAAAATGATTGACATTTCTATAAAATATTATATCTTCTCACATTAAGCCATATATATGAAAGGTTATCAGCATCATTATAAAAGAAAAAACATAAGATTAAGAAGAATCCTCCTGGTTCTGGTTTTGGCGGGTATTGTTTATATCATTGCCCGAAATGCGGGGAAATTGTTCCTTTTTGGTTCTATCAGAATCGAAAAATTGAGGGCGATTGAGGATATTCTTAAAAAATCGGATATTGAAAAGGACAGGATGAAAAAAAGGATCCTGATCCAGAAAGCCGTGAAAAAGCTGAATGATCTTGTGGATGATGCCCAGGTCCCCAATGCCAGGGTTTTGATCATGCTGGGACAATCCTATTTGCGAAAAGGACTATTAGAATATAATAAGGATCTGAGAAATATGTATCTTGACAAATCCATCTATTATTTCAGGAAGGCTCTGGCGGTGGCCGGCGGCAAAGACCTTTCCGGGAAAATATATTATGAGCTGGCCAAAGCTTATTTTTACAAAGGCGAGTATTATTATTTTGAGAGCCTTACGGAATTGAATAAAGCCAAGAAACTGGGTTTTGAAGATGAAAATATGGAAAAATTGATCGATTTCATTAAAAATAAAAAAGGAAATATTAATCAAATCTCTCAGCTGATTCAGAATTTTAAAGAGAGCCGCCCGGATAGCGTAGAAAATTATTTTTACCTGGCTTATCAATTAAAGGATCAGAAAAGATATGATGAATCCATGGAATATTTTAACAAGATACTTGAATATTTTCAAACAGCGGATGTTGATTCTGAAGAGCAGAAATATATCCTGACAAAGACATACTATGCCATGGGCTGGCTTTCATTCAATATGAAGAGATACGATCAGGCCTTGAATTTCTATAATAAATCACTGGAGTTGGACGAATCAGCCATGACGTATTACTGGTTAGGCAAGGTCTATGAATCATTGAATAAAATCCATCAGGCGAAAAAAATGTGGAAAAACGCTTTAAATATCAATCCCAATTTCAATTTCGCCAAGAATAAATTAAATAAAACAAGTAAAAGGAGATAAAATAATGTTTTTTCTGAACAAATTGTACGGACTTTTCTCGAATGATCTCGGAATCGATCTTGGGACTGCCAATACATTGGTCCATGTTCGGGGACAGGGAATTGTACTGAGTGAACCTTCCGTTGTGGCTGTACAGGAAGGAACAAATAAAGTACTGGCTGTTGGTCAGGAAGCTAAAAAAATGCTGGGAAGGACACCGAGTGATATCAAGGCCGTAAGGCCGCTGCGAGACGGTGTTATTGCGGATTTTGAGATCGTGGAAAGAATGATACGATATTTTATAGAAAAAGTCCATAATCGAAGGACTTTTGTCAGGCCCCGTGTTGTTATCGGTGTGCCTGGTAGTATCACTGAAGTTGAGAAAAGAGCGGTAAGAGAATCTGTTGAGCAGGCGGGAGCGCGGGAGATCTATCTTATAGAAGAATCTCTGGCAGCGGCTATTGGTTCTGATCTACCCATCCAGGAGCCTTCCGGAAATATGATCGTCGATATCGGCGGCGGCACAACCGAGATTGCTGTGATCTCTCTGGGCGGAATCGTGACAAGTAACTCTATCAGGGTCGGAGGCGATGAGTTCGATGAAGCCCTTATCAATCATTTAAAGAAAAAATTTCACCTGGTTATTGGAGAAACAACAGCTGAAGATGTCAAGATCAGGATCGGGAATGTCTATCCTGAAAAGAACGAAAAGAAAAACAAACTGGACGTTAAAGGAAGGGATTCTGTTACGGGGCTTCCCAAAACCATCATTCTGGACCCCGCTGAAATGAGGAGAGCCTATCAGGAACCGCTTAATACAGTGGTTGAAGCGATAAAAATAACCCTCGATCAAACCCCTCCGGAACTGGCCGCTGATATCTGTGAACGCGGCATCGTTTTAAGCGGCGGAGGTTCCCTTTTAAGAGGTTTTGATACCTTATTATCCAAGATCGCCAATGTCCCTGTCATTCTCGCAGAGAACCCGTTGATCACCGTGGCTTTGGGTACCGGGCGATTCCTGGATGAGATAAAATTTATCAATCAGAAGATTTACAAATCAGAATTTAAATAAAGAATCAATCGTCGATACCCCTGACAGGATGAAATATGTTCCTATCTTTTCTATACCAGTACAGACAATACCTTGTCCTTGGCGTGTATGTCCTGATCTCTGTGGCTTTTATGATCGCAAAAAGCGACAGGGTGAACGTTAATTTAAAATCAGCGGCTATAAGTCTGATCTCTCCCCTGCAGAAAGTGGTCAACAATGTCTCTGAAGCCAGTGAAAATTTCTGGAACAGTATTGAAGAGCTGAAAAAAGTGAAAAAAGAGCTGGTCCGTTCACGGGAAGAGCTGGAAAAACTGAAAGGGGCCAATATTGAAATTGAGGAATTAAAAAAAGAAAATGAACGTCTGAAGTTTACTCTGGAGAACCAGAAAAAAATAGAATTCCAGACAGCCTATGCTGAGATCATTGCCAAGGACCCATCCAACTATTATTCCTCCTTTATTATAAATAAAGGAAAATCTCAGGGGATCAAGATCAATATGCCGGTGATCGCTTACCAGGGGAATCAAAAAGGCCTTGTAGGCAAGATCATTGAAGTGTCAGCCGGTTCTTCCAAAGTGCTCCCTGTAACAGGCGTGGGCAGCTTTGTGGGTGCCATGATGGCGGATTTGCGTTATACCGGTATTATCAAAGGGATGGGAAAAACATCGGACCATGTTGTTCTGGAATATATCAATAAGGATGCTACCATTAACTTTGGAGATCTTGTTGTCACGTCCGGGCAGGGGGGGATCTTTCCCAAGGGTATAAAGATCGGTATCGTACTGGGATTTCAAAAAGTAAAATACGGCCTGTTCTACAAGGATATTAAAGTAAAACCCATCATTGACTTTTCTCAGCTGGAAGATGTTTATGTGATCTTTAAACAGAGCGAAGAGACTTTTTATCAAGAGGGAGATTGAACAAGTTTGAAGAAAAAGATAACGATCATCCTGGTTTTGATACTGGTGATAGTCCTTCAGAGCTCGAATGTCATTGATCGGTTAAAGATAGGCAATATCAAGCCTAACCTGATCATGCTCTTTATTATCTATATCAGCCTCACGACTAATATCCTGACGTCTGAAACCACCGGGTTCTTTGTGGGATTTTTAGAAGACATCCTATCCCAGAGCCTAATCGGCGTTAATGCTCTTACAAAAACGCTATTGGCTTTCTTTCTGAACCATTTTAAAACCAGGCTTTTTACAGAAAAGATCATTTCTGTTTTTTTTGTTGTCTTCTTAACCACGATCGTCACCAAGCTCTTTTACTTTCTTCTTATCCTGTTATTTGTTAATAAAGTCAATTTTTATCACGCGATCTTAAAGATCATCATTCCTGAGGCGTTTTACAACGCTCTTTTTTCTATTGTTGTCTTTCCCCTTTTTCGTTTAATTTTGGAGAGAAAAAGATTATGGCAAAAACCATAGTAAGCCCAAGGCAGTTTTTCTTTTTCAGAAAACGCTTTGTTTTTTTACGCTATTTTGTTTCAGCCCTGTTTATCATCCTTTTCATTCAAACGTCCTATCTCCAGATCATTGAGGGCGATAAATATGAGAAACTGGCTTTAAATAATAAAGAACAATATATTCCCATTCCCACACATCGAGGTGAAATATTTGACCGGAGCTATGATCCATCATCAGAAATCAATGCTCCGCTGGTGACCAATGAAGAAAAAATGGGGATCTATATCCTTCCGGTCCATTTGACCCTGAAGGACATTAAAAAAACATTGTATCATCTATCCCACATCATGGAAATTGATTATAATGAAAAACTTGGTCAATTTACTAACCGGGCTAATTTCTATGAGCCTTTCCTGGTAAAGGATGATGTTCCCATAAGGATCATTGCCCAGATCGGAGAAAAGATCCAGGACCTTCCCGGCGTGTACTGGGAACCTATCTATTACCGAAAATACCCTCTGGGTCATTTTGCCAGTCATATCCTTGGTTTTGTAGGAAAGATCAACAAACATGAACTGACTGATCGCTCTGAAGATATGGAATATCATCTGAACAGCATGATAGGCAAGATCGGTATTGAAAAATATTATGACAGAGAACTAAGAGGTGAGGAAGGCCGTCTTTTAAGGATCGTTGATGCCCTCAACAGGATAAAAGATACCCATGTCGTTAAAAAACCTGTCCCCGGGTACAACCTGGTCCTGACGCTCGATAAACGGATACAGGATATCCTTGAAAAGGTCATGACAAGAGAGAAAGGCGCGGCTATTGTTATAAAACCGGATACAGGAGAAATCCTGGGTATGGTATCCAAACCCGATTTTGATCCCAATATTTTTATAAAAGAACCTGATGTGGAAAAAATCCTGAAATTGACCGGTGATCCTGACAAACCCTTCTTGAACCGGGCCATACAGGCTAAATATCCACCGGGATCGGTATTCAAGATCGTTACAGCCACAGCCGGTCTGGAAGAAGAAGCTATCTCACGTAATGATACATTTCTCTGCAGGGGTTACTTTCGATTTGAACATGATGACCGGGTCTTTCACTGTACAGGTATCCATGGATATATGAACATTTTAACAGGAGTTGAGTTCTCCTGCAATGTCTTCTTTTTTAATGTCAGTTACAAACTGGGCTCCAGAAAGATCACAAAATACGCTAAATGGTATGGCTTTGGAGAAAGAACGGGAATCGATCTGCCGGGCGAGCAGCCTGGATTTCTACCCACCCATAAATGGAAGAAAAAAATATTCGGTGAAAACTGGTATGACGGTGATACCATCAATTATGGTATCGGGCAGGGGTTTTTACTATCCACCGTTCTGCAGGTGGCTAATATGACCTGTGGCATTGCCAATGACGGACTCATCTATCAGCCTCATATACTGCAATCAGCCTATTCAGCGGAAACAGGGGATCTGATCTTTAAGAAACATAAAAAACTGTTACATAATATCCCGATAAGAGAAGAAAAATTATCGATCCTCCGAAACGGCCTGCATCTGGTCTGCACCTATGGGACGGCCAACGTAGCAGGTCAATTCAGTAAAATCTCTATGGCCGGGAAAACCAGCACTGCTCAGAACACCTTTGGGGAACCTCATGCCTGGTTCTCCTGTTATGCCCCTTATAATAGAACAGATGACAGGATCGTGGTCTGTGTTTTTATTGAAAACGGGGGTGGCGGTGGAGAAGTGGCCGCCCCCGTGGCTGTGGCCATTTTGAACGCTATTTTTAAAGACGCCGATCCTGTGTCAGAGAAAAAGAAGATAAGGGCGACTGTCGAAAAAGAACGTTATAAAAAGTTCTTGCGCCGCATGCAGGACAGAGGATTTCTGGAGGATAGTATTGAAAAAACAGATATTCAGTTTTGACCTGACCCTGTTTGTCTTAATGGTCCTCATGATCGCTGTCGGTATCCTGGCCCAATATAGCAGCGGGTATACAAAACCCGAACTGAGTGATCTGTATTTAAAGCAATTCCTATGGTTCGGCCTTGGTCTGGTTATCGTTCTTTTCATCTTCTCCATGCATCTGAAGGCTATCCATGCCTATTCTGTATGGTTCTATTTTATTATTGCCTTTATGCTTATTTTGACCCTTGTCTTCGGGAAAACAGTGAGGGGAACAAGGGGCTGGCTTGTCTTCGGTCCTTTGAATTTTCAGTTCTCTGAAATAGCCAAGATCTCTACTATCCTGGTCCTCGCGCGATACCTGGAATATCATTTCAAAGAACTGACCCAGCTCAGAGACTTTTTTATCCCTTTTATTATTGTACTGTTCCCGGTTTTACTCATTCTCCTTCAGCCTGACCTCGGGTCTACCCTGGCCTTTTTCCCGGTTATTATCATTATGCTTTTCTTGGCCGGAGCTGATCTAAAAAATATCATCTATCTTATTGTTATTGGCACCATTTCCATCGGAGTCCCTTTGACCTTGAGCTATTATGAATTCAAAGGGATCCTGTCAGAAAATTTCTGGCTAAAGACTTTGCTCTCTTCCTCTGTCTTAACCTATATCATTGTGCTCATGTTATTTGCCTGGTCTGTTTTAAAGATCATCCTGATATTTTATCCCGCTTATACGCTTTTAAATAAGATCAATGCTGTTATTATTATCCTTGTGATCAGTCTCGCGTTTTCTTTTACCATCACACATTCTCTTAAACCCTATCAAAAGAAAAGACTTCTGGTCTTTATCGATCCATCTATCGATCCTTATGGGACAGGATATAATATCGTCCAGTCCAAAATTTCCATTGGCTCCGGTGGTTTTGCCGGCAAAGGTTTCTTGCAGGGGTCCCAGACCCAGCTGGGATTCTTACCGGAGCAAACAACTGACTTTATTGTCTCTGTTGTCGGAGAGGAATTCGGCTGGATCGGTATCATCACTGTCCTGGGACTTTATCTGGCTTTTATCGTTCAGGGATTAAAGATCACTTTTACCGCCAGAGATTCTTTTTCTGCACTTGTGGCAGGAGGTATCACAGGCATGTTTGCTTTTGCTATTTTTATCAATATCGGCATGACACTGGGGATCATGCCTGTCACCGGGGTTCCTGTCCCCTTCCTGAGTTACGGGGGATCATCTTTGATCTCATCGATGGTCGGAGCCGCTTTGTTGATCAATATAAAGTCACATCGATTTGTCTGAAATAACTATGCCTTTATCGATCAAAAAACTTGAAGGCCTTCTGCCTTTTGTACAGAAACCAGGGCGTTATCTTGGACTGGAGAAAAACAGGGTTGTAAAAAAATTCTCTAAAAAAAGGCTGAATATCGTTCTGGGGTATCCGGATCTCTATGAGATCGGTATGTCAAATTTCTCTCTCAAGATCCTTTATGAGATCATCAACCGGCATAATGAACTCTGGGCTCAAAGGGTCTTTCTCCCGGATACGGATATGCAAGAGATCCTGTTGAGCCAGGATATCGAACTTTTCTCTCTTGAAAGCCGGCATTTCATCACGGAGTTTGATATTCTGGGCGTTACGATCCAGACAGAACTGAATTTTATACATTTTCTTCAAATGCTGCGGTTGAGCCATATCCCTTTGTATTCCAGCAAACGAAAAGGCTTTCCTCTGGTTATAGCCGGAGGCCCGGGCCTGGTCAATCCAAAACCTTTGGCCTCTTTTACAGATTTTTTCTTTATCGGGGAAACCGAAGACATCCTTGTCCCTGTTCTGAAAAAGATCCTGGAATGGAAAAAAAAAGGCCTTGGCCGCCATGAAATACTCCAAAGGGTTGATCAATACCCTTATATATACGTTCCTTCTTTAAAAGGCAAAAAAAGTATTAAATATGCTGTGCTTGACCTGAATAAGACCTATCATCCCATGAAACCTCCCGTTCCCTTTCTATCCGCTGTGCATGACCGTGGCGTTATTGAAGTGAGCCGCGGTTGTCTGCAGGGTTGCCGGTTCTGTCAGGCCGGCTATTTTTACCGGCCTTATCGAGAACGTGATCCGGAAAAAATACTGGCTGTTGCTAAAAAGCTTTATAAACATACGGGATATGATGTTTATACCCTTCTCTCCCTTAACATTACAGATTACTCCAGGTTACAGGTCCTTTTAAATCAATTAAACGATCATTTTGCTCCTTACCATGTCTCTTTTGCCCTGCCCTCTCTCAGGATCAATGAATTCACGTTGAACCTTCTTGACTCCATCAAGTGCATCAGAAAAAGCGGGTTGACCTTTGCTCTTGAAACAGCTGACGAGGTCCTTCAAAAAGGTATCAATAAACCGATCAACTCTGATAAATTTATCACAACCATACTTACCGTGGCTAAAAAAGGCTGGAAAAGGATCAAGATCTATCTTATTTATGGTTTTTCTCATGATGATCAGGAAATCTTTGCCCTTAAAAAATTAATGGATAAGACGATCGATGCATTGAAAAAGAACCGTCTTTATATAAAAATGACTTTGCATTTCAATCCTCTTTATAAGAAACCCCTCACGGTTCTGGAACAGGAAAGCCAGATTCCCATGGCAAAGATCCAGCAGAAATTAAACATGATAAAAGAGATCTTTCTGGCAAAAAATTATAAAACATGGATCGACCTGAAATGGCAGGACCTCCAAAGCGCTTTTTTAACCATGGTTCTGGCCAGGGGTGATGAGAGACTATCGGAAGTGATGCTCCATGTTTTGCAAACAAGCAAGACCATTCCCAGCGATTCTCAGGCCTATCATGTTGAGACATGGATGCCGGCGTTCAAGGGATCAAACCTTGATCCGGGAACATTCCTTTCTCAAAAAAAAGATCAAATAAGCGATGATATAGATTATGGATTCCGGAAAGATTTCTTCACGGAGGAACACTGGCATTTCAGGAATGCGGTAACAACATTGAACTGTATCAAACATAAATGTTATAACTGCGGTATCTGCAAAGGAAAGATAAAGAATATCCTTGCCCGCGACATTAAATCCCATAAGCCGAAAAAATCAACAAGCCGGAATGATCGTCACTATCGCTATAAATTGATCTTTGAGAAAAAAGGATTAATGAAATTCATATCACACCGGGATATTTTGGATTATTTCAACCGTCTATTCCGTATGGCCGGCCTTTCCCTCAGATATTCAAAAGGATATAACCCCAGACCCAAAATCAGTATCAGTTTTTCTCTTCCTCTCATTGTGGAAGGAACAAATGAATTTGTGGAATTTTATACCTGTCGCCCTGTAAGAACAGGTAAAACCGTTGAAAAGATGAATCACATCCTTAACAATCCCTTCTTCAGGATAAAAACGATCATACCGTTATCTGCCGGAGATGAGAAATCCCTGAGTAAAATACAGCACAGTGAATACAGGATCGCAACAAACGATAAAACCCTGATAAATAAATTACGGTCATCAGAAGGATACAGATCCGATGTGCGAGGGGGAGTGAAAATTTGGGTCGTCAGGGACAGGTCGGTCTTGAAATTATTAGAGCGGTTAACAGGTGATAAATTCCCTCATTTATGGAAAAAGGTGTTAAGGATCACAAGGACTAACTTTTGCTAAATTTATTATTTTTTAATAGTACCGCCTTATATAAAACTACAGGACTAAAGAATCAGTAGTAAACACAACCAAATCCTTAAAACTCGTTTACTTATTTCTTTCATGGTTAATCATTCTTTTCCCTTGGTTTTCTTTAAACTATAAACCAAGAATAAAGAACCATCAGATGGTGGTCAGACCATCAATAGATTTACCTTGACTTTTCATGTACGATATTTTATATTAATAATTCTAACTATGATAAAACCATTATTTCTATTGTTTTACAACTCTCTTAATCAAGACACCACAGTTCGATCTAAATAGATTTTGAATTTTTTATATCTGTGGTCAAATACCATATTAAAAGGAGGTAAACAATGGCAGGTTCAGGTTTTAATCTTAACAAGCTGATTGATGAATCCAAGCAGACTTTGCTGGCGCCAAAAGCGTATTTTTCTGCCATGGCAAAAACAGGTGGGCTGGTTGACCCCATTATCAAAGCGGTTGTCTATGGTCTGGTCGCCGGGATCATAACTCTCATCTTAGGATTAATAGGTATTGGAGCGGCTGGTGTGAGTACAATCATAATGACTCCTATAATGGCTCTTATTGGGCTCTTTATTGGGGGTATCATTATTCTTATCATCTCCGCTATTTGTGGTGGCAGTACGGATTTTGAAGCGAATATAAGAGTGACCGCATCTATTTCAGTTCTACTACCCATTCAATCTCTTCTTATAGTTTTTAATTCCATTAATTTCTATTTAGGAGCGATAGTGGGATTAGCTGTTTCACTTTATGGATTGTGGCTACTTTATCTTGCTCTTACAAAATCTCTTTCAGCTAAAGACAATATTGCAAAAATAATCGTAGGTATTTTTGCAATTCTCTCCATCATACTAACTGTTCTTTCATTCGGTGCTACGAGAGTGGCCTCTCATTTATCGAATGAAGCAACACAAAATGCTGAAGAGATGCAGAAAAAAGCAGAACAAATGATGGAAAAATTCATGAAGGAAAACAAATCTTCAGAAGGATCATCTGAATCATCTGAATAATATACAAAGCCCCTAATCCTAGGGGCTTTGTATATCCTTAATTATGCAGGATCTTTTTAGCAAATAAAGCCGCGTTAAAAGCTCCGGATTCTCCTATTCCCATAGTCGCCACAGGATTCCCCTTTGGCATCTGAACAATAGCCAGAAGTGAATCAACCCCGTTCAGAACAGAAGTGGGAAGAGGAACGCCGATCACTGGCAATGGCGTTAGCGCCGCTACCATTCCCGGCAAAGCAGCCGCATACCCGGCTGCCGTGATGATCACCTTAACTCCCCTGTCCTGTAATCCCTTTACATACTCTACCAGTTCCAGTATATTCCTGTGAGCGGAAAGGATCCTTACCTCATGAGAGATCTTTGCCTCTTTTAATAACTGGACGCATTTCTTAATATATGACTCATCACTTTTACTTCCGATAATAATACTGATATCCATGTTTAACTCCCTCAATTATATATTAGGTTAATAAGATATTAAATAAAGCAGAAATGTCAAATATAATATTAATGTTCATTTTCCATTATCCAGGACACCGGACAATGGGCTAAAAGCAAAAAATTATGTAATGATGGTCACATAGAGGATGCGGTTTCGCGGGCGGGTATCGAAATCTATAAAAACGATCTGCTGCCATGTCCCAAGGATAGGCCTTTTGTTCTCAAAAGGCACGGTAAACGTCGGTTGAATAAAAGCCGACCTCAGATGAGAAGAGCCATTATCATCATGCCATGTATTATGATGAGCGTAAGACTCTTTATAAGGGAGATATTTTTCCAGACAGGTCGCAATGTCCTTGATCAAGCCCGGCTCATATTCAATGGTCGTTATACCTCCTGTCGATCCGGGACAGGATATATTAACCAGTCCTTTTGTGGCTTTTGTCCTAGTCAGGATATTTTCTACATATTGTGTGATATCAATAATATCCGTATACCCATTCGTCTTTACAGAAAATTTTTCGATAACCGTCATTTTCTCTCTCCTGTTTTTTAAGATTTGATTAAATATATTTTTATTAAAATCGATTTTCAAGCCATGATGCCTTTTTTTGTGGGCAGTGGATAATAAAAATAATATATTTGATATAATCATGACTTTATGGAACGGATCATGATTCACACAAACCAGAGATCAATAACCAGAGGAGGTTTTCATGCTCCAATTAACAAAAAATATCAGTGATGTTCTATGGGGATACCTTTTGGCCCCCTTGCTTCTGGGAACAGGTTTATTCCTTTTCATCCGACTCCGTCTGTTGAGCATCCGTAAAATAGGACAGGGGTTTAAACTCACTTTTACCAAACGAACCACTTCAGAAGGCAAAGGCGAGATCTCAAAATTTGAAGCCCTTTGCGCAGGGCTGGCTTCTACTATTGGTATTGGCAATATTGCCGGGGTGGCAACAGCTATCTCCCTGGGCGGCCCGGGCGCTCTTTTCTGGATGTGGGTCACAGCCTTTTTAGGCATGGCCACACGATATACCAGCGGTTTCTTAGGAGCCCGCTACAGAAGGATCAGCCGGGACGGCACTGTTTCAGGTGGCCCGATGTATTACCTTACGGACGGATTGAACCTGAAATGGCTGGCTGTCATTTTTTCTCTCTTCACTGTCATAGCCACTTTAGGGATTGGGAATATGGTACAGACCAATACAGTCGCCCGAGAGCTGAAAGATGCCTTTGGGATCCCCCATCTTATGTCAGGCCTTGTGATCGGTCTTCTGGTTGGACTGGTCATTATCGGGGGGATCAAGCGTATCGGGAAAGTGGCTTCTCTGTTAACCCCTGTTATGTCACTGGTTTATATCGGCGGAGCTTTGATCGTTCTGGGAATCAATTATCAAAATATCATCCCGTCTTTCAAACTCATTTTTTACCATGCCTTTAATCCGACAGCCGCAGCAGGAGGATTTGCCGGTTCTGTTGTGCTTTTTACCATGCGGATGGGCGTGGCCAGAGGCCTTTTCTCCAATGAGGCGGGCCTGGGCTCAACACCTATGATCTACGCCGCCTCCAAATCCGACAAGCCGATGAACACAGGTCTGGTTTCCATGCTGGGACCTTTTATTGATACGATCATCGTCTGTACCATGACAGGCCTGGTTATCATTACCTCGGGATTATGGCAAAGCGGTGATACAGGAGCCGTTCTCACCGCCAGATCATTCCAATCCGCTTTTGCCCTGGGAAGATATTTTGTCACATTTGGCATCATCCTTTTTGCGCTTTCCTCCAGTATCGGCTGGTCTTATTACGGCGATAAAAGTATAGAATTCCTTTTCGGAAGAAAAGGGATCCTTCCCTACCGTATCATTTATATTACTGCCTTACCTGTAGGAGCTGTGTTTCAATTAAAGCTGGTCTGGAATTTTGCCGACATTGCTAACGCCCTCATGGCCTTGCCCAATCTTGTCGGTCTTTTGCTTCTCAGTCATCTGGTGGTAAGTTATACCTTTAAAAAGTAAGAGTTATTCTTTTACCCTGACCTGATAGGTCAGCTGACAGAGATGATCATTGATGAAGACCGTCTTCAGGATCAGTCCGGAATTAAGTATCTTTGGATCCTTTCCCAATTCTTCATGCACCTGTTTCTGCGCGTAGATCAGAGCGGCTTCTTTCGCCATATTACGGCTTTTCACCTTGTTCTCCACCTCGTCAGCAGATCGTCCGTAAGAAATAACCTGATAATATCGGCCATCATCAATATAAAAACCTTTTGTCTCATAATCTTCCTCACAGGCAGAAAGCGTGAATAAAAAAAGTAAAATGATTATGATATTTGTAATTTTCATGATACAAACATAGCAACTTTGAATTAAATTTCAATAACTTTTTTATCGAGATATATCACAACAGAGGACACTGAATCCACAGAATCTTTGAAAAATGAGAATAGTGAAATTCGTCCATTACGATTTTTTATATTTAAAATAATATCTTTTTAATTTCTTAATATTTCAGAGCCTTCAGTCCCTGCGGGAGACTTGGCTCTGAATTCAGTGGTAAAAAATAAGAGTATTAAATATTACCAGATATTCTCCGATAATTACACAGATGAGACGAAAAGCTTTTATACTGGGACTATTGTTCGTGTTTTCTATCCTGCTGTTTAAGAATACCATCATTTATCCCTTTTTTCAGGAAATTATACCGGATTATTTCAAACATATCATTTCATCCCCCGGAGATAACAATGCCATCAATAATTTTTCCTTTGATATTGAGGATCTGATCTATGTTCCTCCTGTAAAAGACCTGAAAAAAATTTCCGTTGACCACATCATTAACGATCGCTATATCGAGATCACCATCCCGGAAAATATACTCCGATTTTATATCCGGGATCCCCGTACACAAGAATTCGTCTTGAAAAATGAATACCCTGTTTCCGTGGGAAAACCAAGAACTCCCAGCCAGATCGGAGACGGCTTCATCTATTCAAAAGGTCGGATTGTTTTTAAATACAGTTATGGCGTGAACCAGGGAAAGACAGTTGAATACAGCCATCTGCCTGATGGCGAACGGATCAAGATGCCTTATTCCAGAATGCGCGGGCTGTATATGTTCCTGAATGGCACAGAAAAGTATATTATCCATTCAACTACAGAGGATTGGCTCATAGGGCAGGCCGTATCAGGAGGATGTGTCAGGATGCTTATCGATGATATGCTGGAATTGTACACCATGGTAAAACCTGTTATGAAAGTACGGATCATCTATCGCCTTTTTTATTTAGAAGATGATCTTTTAACCGTTTATAAGGATATCTATAGCAAAAGCATACATTACCAGAAAGATCTCTTGAATTTTCTGCTGTCTCAGGATATTAATCCATTAATGTTCGATGCGGACAAGATAAACCGGTTTCTCAGTCAACCGCTTCCGGCTACGATCTCCTTGAACGAACTGTTAGATGATTATTTCATCTCAAAGGGACTTTGCTATGACAAAATTACAATTGACCCGATACGATCTCTGAAAAAACCTGTCCTCAGCCTTGATTTCTTCCAAATCCATGAGTAAATCGTTTCAATTAAAACAGAAAGATTTTTTACTGATAGATGATCCTGTTCTGCACAGCGGATCGTTCAATATGGAATTTGACGAATGGCTGTTTGACCTTTCCCGTAAAAAAAAATCACCTCCTGTTTTTCGCCTTTACGGCTGGCGGGAGCCGGCCTTGACCATTGGCAAGTTTCAAACGATCGAAAAAGAGATCGATCTGGCAAAATGCCGGAAAGAAAATATCCCAATATTAAAAAGGCCGACAGGAGGCCGGGCTATCCTGCACCAGGTCGATGAAGTAACCCTCTCCTTTATCATCCCCCGGTATGTGATCCGTCCCTATGATTTCAGAACGGTTTTTCTTTTTGTAGCGGAGCATCTCTGCCAGGGTTTTGGCCATCTCAATATCAAAGCCCGCATCAATCAAACCCCGACTCATTATGAAAATTCTCCACATTGCTTCCAATCAGTATCCCGGTATGAAGTGGTGGATGAAAACGGGAATAAACTCGTAGGTCTGGCTCAGCTATTCAAGCCGGAATCCTCCCTGATCCAGGGCAGCATCCCTCTTGGGGCACCGGATAACCATATGTCTATTTTTAAAAGAAAATCCTCATTTCTTAACGAGATAATGAAAAAAGATCTGGATGTTCCATCTGTCCGTAAAGCCGTTATTAAAGGGTTCAAAGACCTTCGTTTTCAACGTTTTTTTTGAAAAACAATCACAAATCCTTCAGAAATTAAATAAGATTCCGAAAATTATTAAAAAGGAAAGATATGTCAAAACTCAGACGCCCCTATCAGATGTATGTTCTGAACCTTGATGCCGGACGAATATTCTGGTTAACAATGATCCTGTTGCTTCTTTTGGCCTTCAGCTTTTTCGCCGGGCTTCTGGTCGGGAAAGTAAAAACGGACATTAACGCCGGTCTTGTCTCTCAAAAAAATAGACAGACAGTGGATGAATTGATCAACCGTCTTGATGATAAAAAGAGCGAGGAATCAGATTATGAATTTTATGATCTGATGAAGCCTGATGATAAAAAAAATATTAGTGTCTCTGTACCACCGGAATTTGAAAGAAACAATGAGAGCCAAGGAGAGAATGTATCCCGATCAGAATCTAAACCCATGGAACCCTCTATTTCGCTGGGAGACAGTAAAATATCTTCCTCCCGGCCCTTTACCATTCAGGTCGCTTCCTATGAAAAATATTCCAATGCCAGGAAATTAAATGACCAGTTGAATGAAGAACAATTCCCGGCTTATATCATCAGATCCAGAGTGAATGGAAAATTATTTTATCGCATCAGGGTAGGGCCTTTTGCCAGTAAGGCTTTGAGCATTAAAGTGCTGGAACAGCTCCGATACAAAAAAGGGTGCCAAAACAGCTTTATTACACAAAGCAAATAAAAGAAAACCTACTTTTGGGTCTTTACCATCTTCCAGAGCAATATATCTTTGATCTTATCCCCGGAAGCGCGAATTCTCTCTGCCAGTATCCTGGCCACATTGTATAACATTTTCACGCCGATCCTGGGTTCTCTATCAATAAATTCCTGTAACGATGCCCGATAAAGTTCAAGCATTTTAACTTTACTGATAGCATACACGGAAGCGGACCGCGGGGAACCATCCAGCAGGGCCATATCACCAAAAAAATCGCCATCAACAAGATTGGCCAGAACCTGTTCTTTTGATTTGGAAAGGGATTTGGCCACTTTAACCGCTCCTTCACGGATAACGTACATCCTGTCGCCTGACTGGCCTTCCTTTACGATCATTTCACCGGGATTATATTCACGCTTTCTGAAATATCTGGAGATCTTGGCCCTTTCAAAAGGGGTCAGCCCCTTGAAAATATTTATCCTGGTCAGGATTTTGGCGATCTCTTCATCTTCCTTGGTAAACATTACATTTGAAAAAAGTCCCATATTCTTATCCTCCCTTATATTTTTCTCTTGATGATCTTTCGGGCCAGAGAAGAATTGGGTATATTAATGATCCCTTTCTGAGTATAAACAAGAGAATCAAACCAGCCTACTTCTTTTAAAACACCTTTTACATTATCATATTCCACTTCTGAGCCTTTAGGATAGAGCTGTCTGAGCTTGAACGAAGCGATCACATCAGATGCCATGTACCTTCCGCCTAATCCAAAAGCAATGGCCAGACCTAAAAAGATAAATCTCAGGGCATTTTCAATGACGATGGCTATCACATCATCCTTCACCTTGAGTTGAGTCAGCCCCAGAAGAAGGGCAAAAACAGCGATAAAACCAAAAAGGAGCATCTGTAAAAATCCGGCGACTCTTTCTCTTATCCCTGCTCTGACAATAGCCCCCTGAAGGATCCTTGATAGAAAAACAGCAATGGCCATACCGATAATAAAAATAAAAAGGGCCAAAAGAGCATGGGGTATATAAAGGATCAATCTATCAACGATCTGAAAGGCGGATTGAGCTGTAAAAATATTGACCGCTACTGTAAATCCAACAAACATGATGATCCAGTAAAACAGATTTCCAATCGTTGTGGAGGGTATATTATGCAATCCTCCATGTTCAAGGAATTTGGTAAATCCTGTTTTATCTGAGAATTTGTCGAAATGGATGATCCTCAGGAAAATCCTGATAATGATCTGGACGATCTTGGCGACGATCCAGGTGGCAATAATAATAGCGATAGCCATTAAAAATTGCAGGATCAGTTCTTTGTAATTCACTAAATTCTCTAATAAAGGATTCAGTATCCCTTCCTGTAAAAATTCTTTTGTAAACATAATGTTCCTCCTTCAAAATAGTCTAAGGGTCCAGGAGTCCTGGAATTTTATTGTGTTGTAATTTTAGTTTTTATCTTGTCCAGGATCGCTTTATTGATCCCCGGAACTTTTATCAGATCATCAATTGATTTATAATCACCATGCTTGTTCCTGTATTTTATGATCATCTGAGCCTTAAAAGCGCCGATCCCGGGCAGGGAAACCAATTCAGAGGCTGTCGCGGCATTGATATTCATTTTTGGCTCTTTAACATATTGATTGACAGGGGTTTCCGTTGTTTTCTTTTCATAAACCTGTGCCAGGATCTTGGCTTCCGGTGTCTCGTTTTCCGGTTGTATCTCTAAAGAATTGCCATCTGTTGTTAAGATAATGGTTCCGTTCAGATCTGTCCTGTAAATCTTTACGCCCTGATCGTTATACCTCTGGAGAACACCGGCGGAAGGGTATCCGAATGGATTTTTTTTACCAACCGAGATAAACGCGAATTCAGGCTGTACTTTATTAAGAAATATTGATCCTGAAGAAAAAGCCGCTCCAAAATTGGGCACTTTGACGATCTTTGATTTGATCTTCGGACCCTGGGCGATCAGACTGATCTCTGCCTCCTCTTCAATATCACCTGTAAAAAGAAAATCATATTTGCCATAGGTCAGTTTGACCACAATAGAATTATTATTGGGATCAGAGCGTGTGTTATGGAACAGTTTCCTCGGGCCCATGACAACCGCTTCCACATCAGGACCCCAGTCAAGCACTTCGCCGGCGCGGGGATTAAAATATTCATAATGATGCTTGGCGGCCAGAATATCAGAAAGCCTTTTCTCTTCTTCTGTTCCCTTGGCCGATGCCATTTGATCCTGCTTGGTCATGATGGTCTCTAAAAATCTTTCATAAACATAGGTCGAAAAAGGCATCCCGGGATCATAGATAAACCCGACATCATAGTTTTGGACAATATCCACAAGACCGTTAACATTGATGATCTGAGGATTAGAAAGGATGATCGCATCGATCCTTTTTGTTACTCCTAAACGGGATAGATACTTTTTAATGATGGGTTCAGACCCCTTTGGCCCGCCGTCAATAAGGATGGAATAACCGGAAGGTGTGACAATGATCTGAGAATTCCCCTGACCGACATCCAAAAAGGCGATCTTCAGTTCACCTCTTTTACCGCTGAAAACAGGAGAACCGGAAGAAAAAATAAAAAGAATAAAAACTATTATTAATTTGATTTTATGCATCAATAAAAAAATATATTCTTTGCTATTTTAATGTCAAGCATTTTTTGATGCCAGAATTTAACCACTGAACTCCGGCGCAGAGGTCACTGAATGAGGTACCCTTTATTAATCGAATCTATAAGTCTCTGCCTTTCCAGTAACCCCGGTGAATTCAGAGTTTTCAGTGGTTTAATCTTAATGCTCTCTTCCGGTTGTTCCCTAATAAAACTTGACATTAAATTTGTATGATGATACATTTAAATCCTATGAAAAAAAAGATATCGACAAAACAAGCCCCCTCTCCTGTCGGTCCCTACTCTCAGGCTGTCTGGACCAGCTGCGGTAACCTTATTTTTATTTCAGGTCAGATCGGTATTGATCCCAAAACGAACAAGATGGTAGAAGGTGGCATCAAAGAACAGACAAATCAGGTTATGAAAAATATACTGTCCATATTAAACAAACAGGACCTAACCATTGATCATCTTATCCGTTGTGAAGTCTATCTGACAAATATGGAAGATTTTAATGACTTTAATGAGGAATACGGCAAATTTTTTCCACAGGATACTTTTCCTGCCAGAAGTGCAGTGGAAGTATCAAAACTCCCCAAAGGATCTTTAATAGAAATCTCCGCCATTGCGGGAGTCTAAAATGAAATTTTTCCTGACATGATCAAAATTATTGTCGTGGATGATGACCAATTAATTACTGAATCATTGAGCCACTTTCTGCAAAAAGAAAAGTATAACGTTTATACCGCTGAAAATGGATCCAAAGGTCTTGATCTGATCTACAAGACAAAGCCTGATCTGATCATCATGGATATTGTTATGCCTGTTATGAATGGCGTGGAAGTGATTAAAAAGGTAAAAACTGATGCCCGATTAAAAAAAATACCGATTATTGTTATGACGGCCATCAGAGATTTTACCACCATTGTGCAATTAAAAAAAATGGGTGTCGGAGAATACATTGCTAAACCTTTTGAAATGGAAGATGTTCTGTCTCGTATCAAAAGGACACTTCCTCAGGAAAGCGCTCCTGTACAAACAGAGAAACCGCCGGTCACAGCAAAAAAACGAGAAACCAAACTAAAGGAAGGGGAATTGATATCTTATAAACTAATCTACCTCGATGAAGCCCAGCCTGAAATGGTTCTGGCCAATGACCTGAGAGGATCTGCCAACCAGGTCCTGCTTTCCCAGGGAACTGTATTGTCAGAAGGTATCATAAAAAAATTGAAAAAATTAGGCATTAAATCACTTGAAATAAAGGATCAATAAGCGTTTATCGTAATGCTTACCCATATCAATCACTATTTCTGCCCGGAAAAACTGGAACAGGCAATTAAACTGCTCGAGAAAGGAAAGGGTGAATTCGTGCCTCTGGCCGGCGGAACTTCGCTTTTGCTTTATAAGAATGAAAAGATCAAAGGGTTTATCAGCCTGCGCAAATTAAAACTGGATTATATCATAAAATCTAAAACAGGTTTGAAAGTCGGGGCCATGACAAAGATCGAGGATATTCTCCAGCATCCTGTTTCCCGCGCTTTTGCCAGAGGCCTGCTGTACAAAGCCTGTGAAAAAATAGGCTCTACGCTGAATCGAAATCTTATAACGGTCGGGGGAAATATGGTCCAGACCTATATCTGGTCGGACCTTCCGGTAGCTCTATTAGTGCTTGAAACAAAAGTAAAAACCAGGAAAAAAAGATCCACCCGGTCTTATCCCATCCATGAATTCTTTAAAACCCATCCTAAAAGCTGGCTGGGTAAAGATGAGCTGGTCCTTGAAATGGAGATCAAGAATCCCCCAAAAAGCGTATCTTGTGAATTCATCAAATTTTCCCGCACTCAGGTGGATAGATCACTTTTGGATATTGCGGTCTATCTGGATATCAAGAACAACCTGTTCCGGGAGGTCAGAATAGCCTACGGTGGATTGAAAAGCCTTCCTTTCCGGGCAGGGGAACTGGAAATATTTTTGAAAAATAAAAAAGCAACACCCTCTACCATCATGTCCTGCGCTCAAAAAGCAGCCAGGCTTTATCCGCCATCTGAGGATTTTAGAGCGAGCAAGGACTATAAGGAAAATCTTGTCCGCGTTCTGACAGAAAGGGCCCTGAAAAACGCCCTCTTAAAATAGTTGTTTCCGGAGGCGAACACGTGACAATAAAAATAATCATTAATGGCACAGAAAAGGATATTTCTATCTCTGAAGGAGAATTGCTGTTAGAGGTACTGAGACGGAAAGGATATAAAGGGGTGAAAAAAGGATGCCTGAGCGGTGAATGCGGGGCCTGTACCGTACTGCTTGATGGCAGACCGGTTAATTCCTGTCTTGTCCTGGCTGCGGATGTCAATGGCCGCCAGATCACGACTATCGAAGGCCTGGGTACTCCTGAAAAACCTCATATGCTGCAAAGGATCTTTGTGCAGGCCGGAGCGGTGCAATGCGGTTATTGTACACCGGGAATGATACTCTCCACAAAAGCCTTGCTTGATAAAAACCCCAAACCTTCAGAAAGCCAGATCAAAAAAGCGCTGGATGGCAACTTTTGTCGCTGTACCGGTTACGTCAAGATCATTGACGCGGTAAAAACAGCCTCCAGGAAATTAAAAAAGAAAAGATAATCATTCCTTATCACGATTATCACGGGAAGGATGCTATGGAAAATATCAATGAATTTGAAAAAGAATTCAGACAGGGTGACAGCGGGCCCAAGTATATGTTCAGAGGTCCCCGTTTTGAATGGGGTATCCTGGTCCTGAAACCGGGCCAGACCCTGGGTAAACATTTTCATAATAAAGTAGAAGAAACATTCTTTCTTGAAAAAGGCAGTGTGATCATGAAAATCAATGATAAAGAGATCAAGGCAAAAGCCGGTGACGCGTTCCGTTTAGAACCTAAAGAAAGCCACGACATTATCAACCATTCTGATGTCGATGCCCGCTTTATCTTTATAAAAGTGCCCTATCTGCCTGACGATAAAGTAAAATCTGAATAATAAAAATCATTAATCGGCCACTTTTCTGATTTAATCTGAATCTCCTCTAGCTCTTACTATAAACTAAAAACCAAGAACGATGAACTAATTTAGTGGCTGGGATGTAAAAAATCTTTTACATAAAGCCCTATCACTAATAGCAAAGTGATCACATCAATTCTACCTAAAACAACCTTGCGAAAGGCTGTAAATGTCGGAAAAAAGAACATCAGGATCAATAATACGGTTGACAGAAAGATCATGATCTGCGAGAAGAGTTGCTTTGACATATTTTTCCTCCCTCTTTGTTTTATATTTGAGACCCATAGCCTGCAGCGGGGACAAATATATTCTAATCTGAAAATATATAAACAGGTTCAGGGTAAAATCTCATACGGTTACTTTCAAAGCACCACATAAGATGCGCATGCAATAGTTTATTCTTCGTTTTAAGGTTGATCTTTTCTTTTAACAGGGGAATGTTGATATTGACCCCCAGAGGCCTTCCCGGAATGATATGCCGTGTGCTTTTTCTGGGAAAGACCTTTCCTTCAAACGGCCTTTTGATCACTTCGTCTTTTTTAAAGAGAGGACGATAGATCAAAATGGATCCGGTTGATGTTTTGAAATCCCTTTCTCCTGTCGTATCCGGAACATAGAGTATCCTGTAATCAAGGTTGTCCACGATATCCTCAACCCTCTCGATCAGAGAGGTGGCAATTGTCAGATAACGTTCCGGCTGAATCTTCATTCCCCGCCTTAATGAAACTGTAAAAATATTATTTTTCTTATCACGCAAGGCTGAAAATATCTTTCTTTCTTTTATCAGTCTTCCCACATCCAGGCGCGGGCTTTCTTTTTTTATCTGAAAAAGGCCTTTCCCTTTTATCTTCTCCAGGACCTCATGCGGTTTGATCGCTCCCATAACAATACTGTACCAGTTATGCAGTTCAATTTTAGGATCAAAGTAATCGACAAGATAGACCAGAATATCACGGCATTTTAAAAGCTTTAGTGCTTCTACTCTGTGCATTCCGTCCAGAACAATGTACCGGCCTTTGATCCTGTGAACAATAATAGGATTTTTCTGAATCCCGCTCTGTTCAATAAAAACAGCAAGATTTCTTGACCATTTTTTAACAGTCAATTCATGGACAAGAACATCCTTGAGTGGCACGATCTTTATCCTCGAAAAAATGTCCTCCATTCCCGAAGCCTTTTACAGAGTCCTTGCTTGCGTCTCTGTCATGATCATACATTTATGACGATAGGATCTATTTGAAGTGCTCAATGATGGTTTTTGCTGATTCTATCCCTACTCTTTCCTGGGCCTCCTGGGTCGAAGCCGCGATATGCGGGGCCAGGACAATATTGTTCAATTTCATCAGAGGTGAATCAACCAGAGGTTCTTTTTCATAAACATCCAATGCCGCTCCTGATAATTTTCCGGATTGAAGGGCTTTGGCTAAAGCCGATTCATCTACCACTCCGCCTCTGGCCGAATTGACAACGATCGCCCCGTTTTTCATTTTGTTGATGTTCGTTTCATTGATCAGATTCTTTGTCTCATCGGTTAACGGAGAATGAATGGAAATAATATCCGATCGAGACAAAAGGTCATCCAGTTTTTCCACTGATGTAATATTATTTTCGCCGAGAGTTTTTTTGTCGATATACGGATCGAAACCTAAAACTTTCATCTCAAAACCCAAAGCCCGTTTGGCCACGGCCAGTCCGATACGACCCACGCCCACCAGGCCGAGTGTTTTATTATAGAGTTCTGTTCCTTTTAATTTTTTCTTTTCCCATTTCCCTTCCTTTGTGCTCTTATCCGCTTCGTGGAGCTTCCGGGCCAGAGTCAAGAGGAGAGCGAACGTATGCTCCGCCACCGAAACCGTTGAAGCGGCCGGTGTGTTCTTTACAGCAATATTTTTGGCTTTGGCCGCCTGAGTATCGATATTATCTATCCCCACCCCGCCTCTGACGACCAGCTTTAAATTATCAGCGCTGTCGATCACATCTTTTGTCACCTTTGTGGCACTTCTAACGACCATAACCTCATACCCTTTGATCGTTTTCTTCAATTCATCAGGATCCATTCCTGTTTTGACATCAACCTCAAAACCATTCTCTTTTAACAAATTTACTCCATTTTCATCAATAGGATCACATACCAGAACTTTCATTTGTATACCTCCAATTTGAATAAATGTTTTGTTGATTACATCTTGTCAGATTTTTCAGGCAGCTCCAATGCTTTGGAAAACGGCAAAGCCTCTTCTTTTTTCATTTTAAATTCTGAAATCAGCACCTGGAGATTTTCTGACTGTCGTTTTAATTGATTGATGGTTTCAACAAGATCTTCTGCAGACGTGGCGTTCCATTGAGTTATCTTGTTTATATTTTCAATCGATTTAACGATTTCTACGCTGCCTCCCCTCTGCTGTGACGTCGCTTCACTGATCTCCTGGACAAGGGAATTTACCTTTTTTATACGGGTCAGGATGGTCTCAATGGCTGACCCTGCCTTTTGCGATAAGACATCTCCTTCTTTAATGACCTCTACACTGTCTTTTATCAATTTAGCAATATCTTTTGTTGATATAGCGCTCTTTTCCGCCAGTTTCCGTATTTCCTGAGCCACAACCGCGAATCCCTTGCCATGTTCACCGGCCCGGGCCGCTTCAATCGAAGCATTGAAAGCCAGAAGATTGGTCTGCTCCGCTATATCGTCGATCACATCGATGATCTCGACGATCTTCTCCGCCCTGTCAGATATGGCGTTCATTCCCATGACCATCTTTTTAACGGATTGACCTGTTTCAATAGCCTTTTTCGTGGTTGTCTCTGTAATACTCTTTACCTGAGCGGCATTGGTAGACACTTCGTGTATAGAAGAAGACAACTGCTCCATCATAGCCGATGTCTCTTCAATACCGGCCGCCTGCTTGGTAGCTCCGTTGGAGATGACATCGGCTGAAGACGATAACCTTTCCATGCTTCCTGACAGGCCATGGATCACTTCAGTCAGAACATTGGTGATATTCTTCAGATTGACGATCAAAAGATTGATCGAATTGATCAAAAGCCCCAGTTCGTCGTTCGGCACGTCCCTGAGGTCTATCTGGGCTGTCAAATCCTTTTGCGCCACCTTCTGCACCACTTCAACGGAATTAAGCAAAGAATCGCTCATTTTCTTTGAATGGATCCAACCGGCCAGGATGGACAGAAAGATCAAAAATAAGAGGATAAGCAAATTGATCAATTTAATACGTTCATAAGTAAAATTGATCTTTTTTTTATCACTTTCCACCATACTCTGGAGGGTCTCTTCTATACGGGAAAGGGACCGATTGGCTTTGACCATATTCTGATTCATTTTATTGATCATCGCATGACGTGAATAAGCGGGGTAGCTTTGGGAATATTTTATTAACCTTGTTATCAGCTGTCTGTTCTGGCCACTGGACTCTTTTAATTCGCTGAGGATATCTTTTTGTCCCGGGAATTCACTTTCCAACGCCTGAATATTTTCATCAAATAATTCAATACCCTTCTTAAAAAGATCAAAGGATTGGGTAAATTCTCTGTTCCTGTAATGGTTAATGCCATTACCGATAGACTGCTGGGCTGTTCTTATTTTATAGAGGTAAGACGATAGATTTTGATTTCTGTCATAATTCTTAATGGCGATCTGCTGGACGCTCCTCACTCCAAAAAGAGAGATAACGCCAGAAATAAAGACAATAATCAATCCGATAAGAATATAATTAATGATAAATTTGTTTCTGATGCTGAACATATTGATTAATAAAGTAAAATTAATCAAAAAAGTCAAGCAGTATACATATTTGTTCATCGTTCATAGTTCTTAGTTCATAGTTTTTCCCTCAGAACAGTTCATAGCCAAGACATTGTAAAATTTTAAACTACAAACTATGAACTACGAACCATGAACTATATTTATTTGTCTTGATTTTATTATAGATTTATGTAAATTCGCTTTAATGACAAAGACCAAACCTCTGATCATTTTTCTGATCCTTCTTTTCTTTTATCAATGCGCTTCCAGGGAAAAAGACGCTTTTTTATATAATATAAATATTTTTCAGATATCAAAAGACCTGATCAAACCGTTTCAGGTCACTATCGATGTATCACGAGAGTTTTATCCCACAGTTTCCGTGAAAGATAATTATATTGTTTATGTGTCCGATAAAACAGGGAATCTGGACCTGTGGCTCTATGACGTCAAGACCAGGCAGAACTTCCGGCTTACCTATCATTCCAGTGATGATACCATGCCCCGCTTCTCTCCGGATGGGGAGAAACTTGTTTTTACCTCTTTCCGTTCTGACTCGACAGGTGACCTCTGGTACCTGGACATTGACGAAATAAAGGACCGTATCGGCAGCCGGCTTGATAAAGATGAAATTATAGAATTTTTAAGGGATGACATGGCCCGGGAAATGGTTCTTTCTCCTTATCCGGAAACTGAGGTATCTTTTACGCCTGATAGCAAATTCATCTTTTTTGTCAGAGAAGAAGCCAATGCTTTGAAAAATATCTTTATTCAGCGAGCCAAAAAAGGGAAACCCCAGACCAAGATAACCTATTCGGGAGCCCTCTCCCCGTCCTGTTCTCCGGATGGCCGGTCTCTGGTTTATATCAATATTTCAAAAGACAGGGAGCAAAAAGGCCATCTTTTTTTAATGGATTTGAACACACGCCAGAGCAAACAGTTGACCTTTGGTGATTCAGTGGAATCTTCTCCCTCTTTTATTAATTCTGGCCAGATCATATTCTGCAAAGCCTGGATGGACCTGAATAAAGACAGGAGCATAGACCTGGAAGATAATTCAAGCCTCTTCCTCTATGATCTGAAAAAAGAAAGCGAGAAGCAGCTGACCTCTGGAAAATTTTATAATGCCAATCCGGTCAGCGCTCCCTTTCACAAGGGTGTTATTATATTCGCCTCCACGCGACAGGATAATGTTGATATCTGGATGTTACCAAAAGGAGGGATCATCCCTGATCTGCCGGATGCGGATGAACAATTACATTTTGCTGACCGGTTAAATGATGATCTCGATAAAATCGCATCCTATAACCGGTTCCTTTACAATTTCCCGGATCACGAAAATACCGGACAGGCTTATCTCGGCATGGCCCGTTCTCTGGCATCTTTGGGATTCAAAAAGAAGTCTGACGACTATCTTGAAAATATTCTCATGGACCAAAACAATGCACAGGCAGGTGCTCTGCACGGCATCTATCTTGAAAGCAAGATACAGTTGATCATAAATAAAAAAGGTCATACGGAAAACAGCATCAAAGAGATCCTGACATTGAAAAGCCCCGGCCTTTCAAGATCCGATCTGGTTTCGATCCACAGGGCTGTCGGTGATATCTATTTTCATCTGAAAAAATTTTCCCGGGCCATACAGTATTATGAGAAGGCCGAACAGGACACACAGGACCCTTTTACGCAGAAGGAGATAAGGGGATCTCTTGTATCGATCTACTCTTTCCTGAACCAGAAAGACAGCCTTGAAAAAGAATTAAAACAATTATCTTCTTCAACCAATCACAAAGATAAATTAAAGATACAGGAAAAATATTTTTCCTCTTATTTTATGGCCATACCTGATCTTAAAAAAGAAGAGCACTATAAACGATTGATCGAAAAATTCAAAATAGACCAGGACCTTTATCTGAACACCTTGTTGCACTATGCTGCTTTTCTGAAAAAAGTAAAACGTTTCACCCAGGCTAAAAAAATCCTGGAAACGATCATAAACCAGGACAAGACACCCCATCTTTTTTTTAAAGCAACAGCTTTTTCTTCGCTTTCAGACCTTGAATCTGATGGGGATAAAGAGTCTTTACTCTGGCGATCATTTCAAACGGAAATCAAAGCTCCTTTCCAGGAAGAAAAAGATAAAATACGTCTCAAGCTGTTATCATTCTTGCTTGACCAGGCTCAAAAATATTTTAATGATAAAAATTATCTCAAAGCCAAAGATTACTATTCTTCTGTCTTAAAGATCGACGATCTGAACCTTCCGGCCCTTACCGGGATGATAAAATGTGATTTCAATCTCATCCCCCCATCAGAAGAAAGCGGGAATAAGATATTAAATCCTTATAAAAAGTTATCCCTGGACCATCCTGAAAATTATATCTATCACTATGTGCTGGGTTACGGATACTCCCTCCTCTATGCTCATTATTTTCAAATGTATCTTGCCGAGAAAGAGAAAGGAGCTGATCTGTATTTTCCCAAAAGCCAGTGTGAAAAATATTTCAAGCTGTCAGAGGAAAAACTGCAACTGGTCTACAGGATCAAACCCGATCTTGTCTCGAGCTATTTAACACTGGGATGGTTATATCAATTACATGACGATCTGAAAATATCTGACAGGAGCCTGCTGGAAGACGCCATCCCCTATTTTCACAGCGCTCTCCATTATAATGACGAAAAAAAGCAACCCTATACTGAATCCATGTTATGCCTTAACCTGGCTAATATTTTTCTTAAACTGGGGAACTTCTCTTCCGCCTTTCAGTACTACAGGAACAAACTGGACCTCTCCGGAGAATTCCAATCCCCCCTCCAGGAAGGTTTTTTTTACTATCACAGCGGATACTGTGCTTATTTTATTGAAAAAGATCAACAGGCCAGGCAGAGTTTCAAAAAGGCCTATCAAACCTTTCTCAAGGCCGGAGAAAAATTATATGCCCTGCGAAGCCTGATCTATCTGGCCATGACAGACAGGCTTGTGGATCAATATGAGGCTGCTATAACCAATTACAATCAGGCCATTTTCTTTATTCAGGACCATCATTTGGATGTTAATCCTGAACGGTTATACCGGGAGATCGGCATCTGTTATCAGAATTTAAATAAACATAATGAAGCCCTGCATTATTTCTTTCTGGCGGAAAAGATCATCCCCAAAGACCCGGAAAAGGGATTCTGGGACAGACCGTTTGTCCGGCTCTGGTTCATGGATTATTTTTCTGTGCCTGTATGGCCTATTAAACTGACCCTGGGAGCCTCTTTTGCTTATCAGGGGTTCAGTAACCGGGATGAGCAGAAATTGCTGTATTCTCTGATAAGTGATACCTATTTCCTTTTTCTCAACTATAAGGATTCATTGAACTTTCTCCATAAAAAACGGATCCTTCTCGAAGAGGATAAGAATATTGATGCTTTACCCAATGTCTATAATCAGCTGGGATTGATCTATTTTAAATTGAATGAATTTAAAAATGCCGAGGATTACTTTCGTCTTTCGAACGAAAAGAACAAGGGCAGGAAAAAGAAAGCCGATGACAGGGGTATCATCATCAACAATCTCAATCTGGTAGAGATCATTATTAAACGCTATAAAAATATTAACCGGTATCTTGAGGAAATAAAAGGACTTTTAGATGAAAGCGCCCTCCTGGCGCAAAAAAAAGGGAATGAGTCATTCCTGGTGGACATCTATTCTTTATACGGTATGATCTATTTCAAACTGGGAGAAAACAAGAACCTGAAGAAAAAAACAAATCTCTCTGTTCCCCGGATCGTGGCTAAAATCAAAAATGACTACAGCGATTATTCCCGGTCCCTGAACTATTATAAGAAAGCGTATGATCTGGCCCTGCTGAAAAAATTAAAAGAAAGGATGACCAAACTCAAGTTCAACATGGGACTGGTCTACCTGAAAACATTTGACAACAAAAAGGCCTCCGGGATATTTGAAGAGGCCCAGAGGGACGCGGAAAAATATTTTCTCAAGGGAATTGAATGGAAAAGCAAATACCTGCTTTCCAGGATCCGGGGTGATCTGGCCGAAAGATCGGATGATATCTTCAATATTATCGAAGGCTATCCCAAAGGATTCGATTACAGCATCAACGATGACCCTTTGATAAAAAGCGTTTTTGATGATATGATCACCTATCATATCAAATCAAATAATTTCAGGATGGCTGTGGAACTGATGGAACGATACCGGAATTTTAAAATTCGTCAGATCTTTAATTCTTATCCTCTCACATTCACAGGCGAGGATAAGCTGATCTATGATGAGTTTAAAAAACAGGAACAGGTTATTCTGGACAAGATCAACGATTCAAAAAAGATCCTTATTCATAACTATAATGTAAAAACACTTTTTGATCTCAAGGCCCAGATCAACACCCTTTTGCAGGAACGGGACAATCTGGCTGAAAAAAGAAAAAAGGCCAAACCTGAATTCATCTATTATCTCTATAAAAATATCATACCTGTTGACCAGATACAAAAAACACTCTCTAAAAGACAGGCTCTCGTTCAATTCTATCTGACCGATGACAAAATCTATATTGCCCTGCTGGATAAAAACGATCTTTGGTTTTTTTCGCGTGAATATAAAAAAAGTGATCTGGTATCTCTTGTCCAGGAGTATAATCGATCTTTGGCAGAACGGGATGACGACTATACGGTCTATCAAGACAGGCTTTCTGCCCTGTTGTTTGAAGATATGGAAGAGACGTTGGAAGATTATGATTTACTCGCGATCATACCTGACTCCATCCTTTATAAAATTCCCTTTCACCTCCTGTTGCCGGGAAAGAGCCTGTCCTGTGATCTCTCCCTGGCTCAATACTATTTCAACCGGTCCAAACCATCTTATCTCTCAAAAAAAATGCTTATCACAACCGCGGATTCATCTTTGAATAAGATCAGTGTTTCCCCGCCTGTTCCCGACAGAGCGTTGTCACTCAATGAATTTATCAACGATCGTGATGTGGGCATTGTCCCTGATGGCCTGACCATTCAGGCCGCCAGCCCGCTTTTTTTCTCTGTCAATTATAACGAAAAATATTATCTGGATTCTCCCGACCTGCCTTCCGCCAGGGTCATACCTCCCGTTCTCTCTGTGGAAAGACTCAATGGGGTCACCCTGTGGGACGAGGACAATTTGATCGGCACGCTCTGTCTTCTTTATCACAGCGGCGCGTCGACTGTTTTTCTCCCCCGATGGAATGTGAAGGAAAAATATTATTTCGATTTCTGGGATAGCATCACCGCTGTAACAGAAGAAAATTTTAATCAGCGCACCCGGGACATAGCCGAGCGGATCAAGATAAAAGAGCCCCATCCTTTTTACTACGCTTATCGTTCCATATTTGGCGCCCTTCCTTCTTATAAAAAAATAACCCCACTTCCTGTTGTATCTAAAAAAGACCCGGAAGAGGATGCCCTCAGGCTTATCTCTCAGGCTGGGTCCCATTACCGGACCAATAATTTTGAAATGTCAATTGACCTGTACAGACAGGCCTTTGATCTTCTCTCAAGCCTGTCCAATGAGAGGGACAACAGGGCCCGGGTCGTACGGGGGATCATTGATTCTTATACTAACCTGAAGGAATATAGAGACGCCCTGAGCTGGGCTGAAAAAGCCCGGACCTATTCTAAACAATTTGAAAGAGACCTTTTTTATCTTAATTATAAACTGGAAAATTATGACAGAGCCCTTGTCTTTATGACCAATGTCACAGAAGAGGATCCTGATGATTATATCCGTAAAGCCAGGGTCATCACTCTGGCTGACATCGATCTGCAAAAGAAATTAGATCTTCTGGACCAGACCCTGGGGGGATTTAAAAAAGCAAGCTATAAAAAAAGAGAGTTCTCTGATATCACTATCGATTTTTTCATTGACAACGATAAATTCACCAATGCTTATACCGTTCTCAACCTGGCAAAAAATTACCGGGGCCGATATCATGATAACGGGCTTTCTCTTACTGACATCCAGAGCAGAATGGGAAAATATGACCTTTTTATTGATACTTATTATTCTCAAAAATATACGTTGTTTTTCCTTGTGACAAAGACCAACTCCCGCTGGCATTATTTAAAATCCCCTGATGTTTACAGGATGGTGGAAGAACTATCCAACAATATGAGGCTGGCGGAACAGGAAGACCTGATCGATAACCTGTATGACATCCACAAATCTCTTTTTAACAATATTGATCCTGCCACTTATTCTAATGTTTTCATTTTTCCGGATGGGCCTCTGTACAAAATACCCTTCCAGGCGCTCTATAATGGAGAACACTACCTGATAGAGACACATCCTGTTCTTACCCTGGCATCCTATGAGGGGCTTGTCCCGGTCAGGGCAAAAAAACCCTCTGCCTTTCGTATTTTTGCCACAGGTTATCAGATCAACCTCCCCGGCCGCGTGATTTCTGATTTTTCATTTAAAGAAGCTGAAGAGATCGATTTTCTATTCCCCCAGAGCGTTATATCTATCAATGATCTTCAATCTCCTGATAAAAAAGACTATACCGTGTATCATATAAGCCTGAAAACAGCCTCAAGCAACGGCTTGACTTTTTTATATAATCCTCTGTGGAAGAATAAAAAGACCCGGCTGAAGAATTTTTTACCTGAAAAGAACAGGCTGGATCTTTTATTCTTCAGTGAAAACGAAAGCATAAAACAGTCGAACCTGGACAAATTTATTCTTGATATGTCAGGGTATTCCCAATACTGTATATATAACCTGTTCCGACAAAATGATACTTCCTGCGCCCTGTTTGTGAGAAATTTCTATCGATCCCTCAAGCAAGACGGCTCCTTTGACCAGGCCTTTCTGTATGCCAGCCGGATGATGAAAGAAAAGTACCCCCATCCCCTCTTCTGGGGTAATTTTATCTTGATCAGGAATTAACTGCTCTTTTTTCTCCTTCAAAGAAATTATAACTGCCCGAAAAGTAATATAACCCATACGAAAGGTATGTTCAGGAGGTATGAAAATGGGAAAACGATGGATAAAGAATTTTGTGAAAGAAAAGATCCAGTACTATGAAAAATTCTTACAGGAAAATCCCGAGTACCAGTTCCGCTCTCAAATGAAGAAAGGGATCAAAGACCTGAAAGAACTACTCTGATCAGTTTTTAATTATTAATTTTGAATTTTAAGTTAAGAAGTAGGCGAGCCTTCAGGGTTGGTTTGTTTTTTCAAACCAGCCCTTGAGGCTCGCAATATTTATAATACAATCTCATTATTAAAAAAGATAGTGATGATCATTCCAATATTTTTTTTAAAAGTTCCCATTCGCCGGTTAACAACAGTTTCTTTACCCATCTCTTCAGATATTCCCGATCGATTGTATTCTTATTAAAGTTTATCAGTGAAATCACATCATCGATATCTCTGGGACGGCTGAGACGAAGCTTTAAAAGGATTAAATCCTCAACTGATGCAATGTATGTTTTTATCCCTATACACTCTTTTAATACTCTTCTTTTTAACGCATTTTTTGTCAGATCATCCATAGCCATTAAAATATCTATCTGGATGCCGTTAAACAGAAATCGGAGCATCCATTTTTCCAGTCCGGATGTTTTTATTGGTTCAAATTTATTTTTCTTTAATTTATCTTTTAATATCTGTAACTGATGATTTTCAACAATAATTAAAAAATCAATATCATAAGTAGCCCTGGATAATCCCCATGATTCAAGGGAAATACCGCCAATAAGGGCAAAAGGTATATTAATGCTATTAAATATTCGGGTAAGAATAGCAATGGCTTTTTTTATAGTTGTTATATTATATCGACCTTTGTCCATTTATACCACTTTTTCCCTGTCTTTCTTTTTTCAATATCACATTCATTTATTTTCCTGTACATTAAACTAATAATCTCTTTATCTTCAAGTTCAGGATTCTCTTCTTTTATTTTCTTATAAAGGCTGTTCAAGGAAAGTACGGAAAGCAGGGCTGTTTTACTATTTTTTAACATAATTTAGTATAACATAATATAAATTTTATCTCTTTTCAAGGTTTTTCTAATATTCAAACATGAATAAAAAATATTGACTTGATATTTAAATCCATTACAATTTATGAATTACTGTTTGTTCTTTTTTAAATCTATTTTTGGAGGCAATGTAATGAGAAGTGATATGATGAAAAAAGGTCTTGAACGGGCGCCTCACCGATCGTTGTTCAAGGCCATGGGATATACAGACGAAGAATTATCAAGGCCGATCATAGGGATAGCCAATTCAGCCAACGAGCTGATCCCCGGGCATATCCATCTGGACAAGCTGGCTGAAGCCGTTAAAGCCGGCGTCAGAATGGCCGGCGGAACACCCATGGAGTTCTCCACCATCGGTATCTGTGACGGGATCGCCATGGGCCATAAAGGAATGAAATATTCCCTGCCTTCAAGAGAACTGATCGCTGACTCGGTCGAAGTCATGGCCACCGCCTATCCGTTTGACGGACTGGTCCTGGTTGCCGACTGCGACAAGATCGTACCGGGAATGCTCATGGCCGCTTTAAGGCTTAATATTCCTGCTATTTATGTGGCAGGCGGCCCTATGTTTGCCGGCCGCTATAAAGGAAAAGATATAGACCTGATCACGGTTTTTGAAGGTGTCGGAGCCATGGCGCGCAAAGCCATAACAGAAGAAGATCTGTGCGAAATGGAAGAAAAAGCCTGTCCCGGCTGCGGCTCGTGTTCAGGGATGTTTACGGCCAATTCCATGAACTGTCTGAGCGAAGTTTTGGGTCTGGCCCTGCCCGGGAACGGGACCATACCCGCGCCCACCAACCGCAGAATGCAGCTGGGGAAAAAGACCGGTATGAAAATCTGTGAACTGGTAAAAAAAGATATCAAACCAAGGGATATTGCCACACTGGATGCGTTCAAGAACGCCATTGCCATGGACATGGCCCTGGGCGCTTCGACCAATACCGTGCTCCATCTTCCTGCTCTGGCCAATGAAGCCGGTATCGATCTTGATCTGGATATCTTTAACCAGATCAGCAAAAAAACACCCCATCTGTGTAACATGTCTCCGGCCGGGCCGCATCATCTGCAGGACCTTGATGAAGCCGGCGGCATTCCGGCTGTCATGAAAGAGCTGTGCAAGATCAAAGTGATCCATGAGAATGCCCTGACTGTAACCGGCGAAAAAGTAAAGCATAACATTGAAAAAGCAAGGATCTTGAACAAGGATGTGATCCATTCTGTAGATAATCCTTATCATAAACAAGGGGGTCTGGCTATTCTGTACGGAACACTGGCGCCTCAGGGATCGGTCATCAAACAATCCGCTGTCAGTGACGTGATCATGAAGCACAAAGGACCGGCCCGTGTCTTTGATTCCGAAGAAGACGGCATGAAGGCCATTATGGCCGGCAAGATCAAAAAAGGCGACGTGATCGTCATCCGCTACGAAGGACCCAAAGGCGGACCCGGTATGAGAGAGATGCTGTCGCCCACGTCAGCCATTGCCGGTATGGGACTGGATAAAGATGTGGCGCTCATCACTGACGGACGGTTCTCCGGCGGGACACGCGGAGCCGCCATAGGACATATCTCTCCTGAAGCGGCTGAAGGCGGGCCCATCGGCCTGATCAAAGAAGGCGATATCATCGAGATCAATATCCCGGAAAAACGGATCGATCTCAAGATCTCTGAAGAAGAGATGAAAAAAAGAAAAGAAGAATTCAAGCCGCTCGAACCCAAAATAAAACACGGGTATGTGTACCGGTATTCGCAGTTGGTGACATCAGCCGCCACAGGCGCGGTTTTTAAGAAATAACAGGATATAGAATTATCTATAGGCGGGACTTTCCTGTCCCGCAATATATAATGCGGGGTTGGAAAACCCCGCCTATAATTCACAAAATATTTTTATAATATTTGTTTAATTTTTTTATAACATTTTTGTTGATTTATTGCCTTAATTTAGAATAAAGATAAAGAGATGATGTTCGACGCTCATTCAGTTTTATCTACAACTTTAAGTTTTGACCGTCGAACTGAAAACGGTATAATCAATTTTTTTTCAAATTGATTATACCGTTTTCTAAAAAAAAAACTTGACATTGCAATTGAATTTAGTATTAATAGGAGTCAAAGAGAGGTTAACTGTATTTATCAAGCGGATAATATGGTAAATCATATGTTGGGGAGGAGGTGAAAAAGCTTTTTAATCCATCACTACCATTTGTAAATAAATAATCTATAGTCAAGTAAAAAATTTAAATTTGAGGAGGGTGTATGAAAAAGTATACCTTTTTTATAACACTTCTGATCATGAGCTTTATGCTCACATCAGCTTATGGCGCTTTGTCTGATTCTTTACGATACCAAAATTCCCTTGGGCTTTTTGATGATGACCTTGAATTCATTCAAAAACCCAGTTATTTTGGCGACCTGAAAGGTCAGGCCATCGTGTTCGGTATGGACGCAATCAATTTTGGCAGCGGTCTGTATACCGGCATCGGCCTTGACGCTTTTGGTCTGCAGGAAAGAATTGCTGTGAAATATACTGAAGGTTCTGCTTCCACGTTAACGGATGTGGAAGAATCATC
>JAFGFC010000052.1 GCA_016931325.1 Spirochaetota bacterium
ATCCTTATCATCCATGACGGATCCGATCTATATCCTTTAGATCGAATTTTAATCTTTGACAAAAGAATAAATATAATATTTATTATAATGTGCCTTATAAAAATACATTAAAAATATTTTCATTTTTTACTTGACAAATTAAAATTAATGTGCTATATTATTATTGTACTAGTTGACTAGTACAATATATCATTATGAGGTTGTTTCTCATTGAATCAATAAAGGAGCAGATCGAAATGGCCTTTAAGATCACCCTTGATAACGCCAGTGGTGTTCCCTATTACAGGCAGATCGTCAATCAGGTCATCTACGGGATTGTTAACGGCCTTCTTCAACCCGGAACACAGCTGCCAACCGTAAGGCAACTGGCTGTGGACCTTCAGGTCAACCTCAATACCATTACCAAAGCCTACAGGGAACTGGAGATAAAAGGTATTGTCGATACACAGCAGGGAACAGGAACTTTTATCAGCGATAAAAAGATAATCATTAATCCTTCAGAAAAGAACAAACTTTTAAGGTCAAAATGCATCTATTTTATTGATGAGATATCCAGTCTGGGGATTGATCTGAACGATGCCATTGAAATGTTCCAGAAAATTTCTGCTGAAAGGGAGGAATATCATGTTAAAAAGATCAGAAAAAAATGACCTTTACAGAGAATCAGATGATTTCAATCAGGGTCTGTGGGATCTAAAAAAGAAAATGTTTGGACTGACCCGCTATATTTTTAATATTATTATACTCTGTCTGGGAATAACCGGTTATTATCTTATCCGGGAATACCTGACCGATGTCCCCCACCTCTCTGAATATTGTCTGGCCCTGGCTCTTGTCCTGTTTTTGAGTGTCCGCATTTCCTTTGAATGGGAACGTGTACCTGTTCTTCGATTCGGGAAATATATTTTTACCCGGGGTCCGGGGCTTTTTTTGATCATACCCATAGTTGATAAGGTTATAGATTACGTTGATTGCCGGATCATGGTGACAGACTTTTCAGCGGAACGGGTTCTCACACGTGACACGGTTCCTGTGTTTGTAGATGCCATCATCTTCTGGATGGTATGGGATGCCACGAAAGCCAAACTGGAAGTCGAACATTATACCAGGGCCGTGGCTTTGAGCGCCAAAACAGCCTTGAGGGATATTATCGGAAAGAACAGTTTATCAACACTTTTATCCAGCCGGGATGGCTTGGGGAAACAGCTCCAAAAAATACTGGATAAGAAGACCAATCCCTGGGGGATCACTTCCCTTTCCGTCGAGATCAAGGATATTGTTATACCAACCGCTCTGGAAGACGCCATGAGCAAAGAAGCCCAGGCAGAAAGGGAAAAGAATGCCCGCGTGATATTATCTCAGGCTGAAATTGAAATTTCCAATAATTTTTCCAGGGCTTCAGAAAAATACAAAAACAATGATAAAGCGCTGGAACTCAGGTCATTGAACCTTCTTCTCGAAGCCTTGAAAAAGAACGGTTCCATGATCCTTGTTCCTTCCGATGTCCCATCCATGATGAACATCGGAACCGTTGCCGGTATCGCTAAAAAAATAAAGAAACAAGGAGGAGATAAAGATGGCGATCATTAAATGCAAAAATGTCTTTAAAGATTACAAGGTCGGTCATATTGTCGTCCACGCTTTAAAAGACATCAATGTGGAATTTAAAAAAGGGGAATTCTCAGCCATTGTCGGACCCTCCGGAAGCGGGAAATCAACTCTCTTAAATATCATTGGCTGTCTGGATAAAGCCACAAAAGGAGAGGTGATACTGAATGATATCCCCATTAAAGACCAGGATAAAAACGTCCTGGCTGATATCAGGCGTGATCATTTAGGTTTTGTCTTCCAGACGTTCAACCTTATCCCTGTTCTGACAGCTTTTGAAAATGTTAATTTTGTTCTCTCTTTGAAAAAAGATTCCTCAGCGGAGGAGAACAGAAAAAAGACATTGAAAATCCTTGAAGAGGTCGGTCTTAAGGGACTGGAAAACCGGCGACCTCTGGACCTTTCCGGCGGCCAGCAGCAGCGCGTGGCCATAGCCCGGGCCCTGGTAAAAGAACCGGCTCTTGTACTGGCTGATGAACCGACCGCCAATCTGGATTCCCATACCGGCTCAGAGATCATGCAACTGATGAAGGATTTGAACAAAAAGAAAAGCATCACTTTTATCTTCTCGACCCATGATAAAATGGTGATGGAGCATGCCAGGCGTATCATCAATCTGCGTGACGGCATGATCAAGAACGGCAAGGGAGGGAAATGATCATGAGGAATATAATCATACTGGCGTTCAAGAATTTAGCTAGACATAAAAAGAGAACCATTATTACGTCTGTCGCGATCTCATTCGGGATAATGCTTCTGATATGGATACACGGAATGCTTAAGTGGGCTGATAATGAATCTCAGCGTAATCTGAAAAGATATGAATTCGGCAATTTTACGATCAGCACCAAGGCTTACAAGGAAGACAGGGACAGTTTTCCCGTTGATATGGTTATAAACGGATCCGAGATCCAAAAAATATTCAGGATCGCAGAAAAGACAGGCTCTTATGCCTCACCCCGCACGGGATTTAAAAGCATGATGAGCTATAAAAGAGGGTTTGGCCTGCCCTATATTGTCTTTGCCATTGATCCTGAAAAAGATGCGCAGGTATTCAATATAAAAGAAAAGATCATGGACGGCCAGTATTTGGATAAGAACAGTGAAGGCATACTGATCAGCGCTCACTGCCGGAAAGAACTGGGAGCCGGCCTGGGTGATTACCTTGTCATGGAGACCAGGACTAAATATGACACGTTCCAGGCATTGACCATTAAGGTTGTGGGTATTTACGATTGTCCCGATCCGGTTGTGAACCGGAATCATCTTTTTATTACCCGGAACATGGCAGAAAAGAATCTGCAGCTGGAAGGCACGGCTGCCGAGATCGCTTTTCGCACCAAGAACGGTAATAACGAACCCGCTCTTTCCCTGGTGAAAGAGTCCCTGTCCTCGGCCGGTCTTACCGGACTCACTACCGAGACATGGCAGGAACTGGGTTCTGATTATCTGACTTTAAGTCAGACCAAAAAGGGCGGAAGCACTATGATAATATTTTTTATCTTCATCATCGTGGCCGTGGGGATCATCAACACCATGCTCATGGCCGTATTTGAACGGATCAGAGAGATCGGGATGCTCCGGGCTCTGGGGGTGCGCGACAGGGATATTGTATCCAGTTTCATCGTTGAAGCAGCCGGTATAGGAATTCTCGGATCTCTTATTGGCCTTATACTCGGGATCGGTGTCAGCGCTTATTCTGTTTATCACGGCCTTGATTTTACATCTTCGTTCAAGGATATGGATTACGGATACAGGACCGGTACAATATTCTATAATGAATGGAATCCCGAGATGATGGCCATGGCCGTTATTTTCGGCATACTCTGCTCTGTTCTGGTGAGTATCATACCGGCCAGAAAGGCGGTCAAGATGGAGATCACCGATTCTATTAGATATATATAAGGGGTAAGCACATGAAATCATTTTATATCTACCGCATGGCTCTGAGGAACATCAGCCGCAACAGAAAACGGACCCTGTTATCGGCTGTGGCCATAGCCCTGGCTGTCATGTTCATATGTTTTATGAGATCGTATATAACAGGGATGTGGGACAATGTCAGGGATAATGTATTTGCTTTTCAATCTGCCCATGTCAAGATCGTAAATAAAGACTTTATAAAAGAAGAAAAATTGATGCCCCTGGACCTGAGCGTCTATGGATATGAAAAAGATTATACAGAAGTGATGAAACTGGTAAAAAATGTCAAAGGGATAAAATATATCTTTCCCCGGACAAAATTCGGCGCCATTCTCAACTTGAAAGGAAAATGGGAAAACCTGATGGGTTTTGCCCTTGATCCTGAACGGGAAGCCCCTGTTAATCCTTTAAAATACAAAATCGTAAAAGGCCGTCTGTTCAAAAAATATGCTCCGGGAAGACATGAGATCGTTGTTGGCGAGGTCCTGGCTCAAGAGCTGGGAGTGAAAGTGGGCGACAAGCTTACCATGATGTCAAAAACAGCAGAAGAAGGCCTGGGCCATATGACATTCAAGATCGTCGGTATCTCTTCCTTTGGGGTGCCTGAATTTGACAAGTTGTTCTTTTTTGTTGACCTGTCTGTGGCTGCCAGATTCCTGAAAATGGAACATGAGGTGATGGAACTGGGTATCTACCTGGATGATATGGATGAAAGTGTTCCTGTTGCCGAAAAGATCAACAAGATCCTTGAATCCAGACCGGATAATCCTTATATCGCTCAAGCCTGGGAGAACCAGAGCGGAGGCCAGTATTATAACTGGTTTGCCATGGCGGACAATATCTATAATATTGTTTATTTTGTTTTCCTTGTTCTGGCCTCACTGGTCATTATTAACACAACCATGATGGTGATCTATGAAAGAATGAAAGAGATCGGGACCATTGCGGCCCTGGGAATGCGCGGCGCTTCTATTGTTAAACTTTTCTTCTATGAGGCGGTTATTATCAGCATAATCGGCAGTTTTTTCGGGATCGTGGCAGGGGGAGCGCTCAGCTACCTTATGTCCCAAAGCGGTATCAATATTGCCAAACTGACAGGCGGATCCCTGAGCGATATTGCGATCTCTAATATGATCTATCCTTATTTTGGCCTGGATCTTTTGCTCTTTGCCTTTGTCTTTGGAGTTGTCGTTGCTTCATTATGCGCTTTTATCCCGGCGTCAAAGGCGGCCAGGATCCAGCCTGTTGAAGCCATGAAGGGGGTGCTTTAAATGAAAAAGTGTATCGTCAGTCTGTTAACAATAATATTTGTATCATTTCTTGCTCAGAACATCTTTGCCCTGACACCGGAAGAGATCTTGAACAAAGTGGATGATAATGAAGTCTTCGATACCATCAAGTACAGCGGGGTCATGACCATCAAGAAAGGGAGCCGCCGCAGGCCGCGTGTTAAGACCTTCCAAGCCGTGGCCAGAGGAAAGGATAAAGCCTATATTGAATTCACCAATCCTGGAGACCGCGGCACGAAGTATCTGAAACTGGGAGACGAATTGTGGATAAAAGGAACGTACGCGGAAAGAGCGGACAAGATCTCCGGGCATAAACTTAGGGATTCCATGATGGGTTCTGATTATTCTTATGAAGATACCATGGATAATGAGAAACTGGTGGATCGCTACAAGGCCACTATAGCTGGCGCGGAAAAGGTGAGTGGCCATGATTGCTATGAGCTTGACCTGGAAGCCAAAGTCAAAGAGATAACCTATGCCCGCTTAAAGATATGGGTGGATAAAGAGCAGTTTGTGGCCATGAAGATCCAGTATTTTGCCCTGTCCGGGATGCTGTTAAAAGAGATGACTGTTGATAAAGTGAAAAAGATAAATGAAAGATATTTCCCTATCAAGGTCAGAATGGTCAACAAACAGAGAAAGGATAGCTATACCCTTTTCGAAATGAAATCCATTGTGCTTGATGAACCGGTCAGCGAATCCATGTTCTCCAAACAGCAGCTGGAAAAATAAAATGAAAGTAAAATGTATTTTTATTATTCTTTTTTGTTTTTTCATTACTTATGATCTCCATCCGGAAATATTCTGGGATGGCAATTTTTACGAACAGGCTTTGCTCTCTTTTAAAGGGAATAAAAATATCCGCATGACCTATATGGGATTGAGTATCCTTGACCTGAAACTGGATACCCGTCCTTCAGAACTTGTGAGAGTAAAAAGTGAACTGGAATACGCCCTGGCGCATCAGAAAGATAATCCTCTTCTTGTTTCAGAAAATCTGGAGTCGCTTGCGTTAAATACCCTCAATGCCAGTATTACTCCTGAAGATTTCAAATTTACCATTGGCCGGTTTCTCCCGGCCTGGGGAAAAGCCAAAATATTCCGGCCTCTGGATCTATTCATTCCTCAGACCTATTTTCTTAACATGCTCAGCTTTAGAGGGATCGACGGTATATCAGCCAAATACTACGTGTCTGACCTGTCTTCCGTGGAATTATTAGCCATTCCCTCCATGGATGTCAGGCACATTATGCCTTCGATAGATCTGTCATCCAATTCCTCTTTTTCCAATGCGATCGATCATACGGTTGTGGCAGCCAATATTGAGATACATATCACACCCTTTGACAATAACCTTATACTTTTACATGATGCCTCTTCAGGGAATAACCTTTTCGGCTTTACCTTTAAAGGAGATGCAATCATAGGGTTATGGTCAGAACTCTTTTACAGCCTGGGAAAAAACAGTGAAAAGAATTTCAGAGCCTCTGTAGGTGCAGACTGGTCCTTTGCGAAATACTATTTTTTAGCCATTGAATATTTTTATGATGAGAGCGGCACATCAGACCATACAAAGTATTCCCGACTCATGGCTTCAGTACCCCGCATGACTTTTGGCAGACAGTATCTGATGTTCGATTTTAATATACTCAACTATACAGAATTGAATTTCGGTATTACCTATCTGGGAAACCTTCTAGATGCCAGTTTTGTGCTCTTCCCCTACTTTCGTTATGAGATGCTGGCCAACTGCTTTTTAGGCCTTAGTCTTTATCATTTTAACGGAAGAGCCGGACGCGAATTCAGCCCGGACCTGCTGGGGAATTATATATTGAATACGTATCTCCTTGTGAGGTTTTAAAAGGTACATTTGCGGGATTTTGTCGATTGCCAGGACTGAGCGAAGCTTACCTCCAGGAATTTCAGGGTGCGCTCAATCCCGCCTATCGATTAATATCCTATGGACAAATGATAAGAAGGGTACTACATTAATATTAACATGGAAAAGGCAGAAGTAATCAAGAGACGATATAAATACAGAAAGCTGATCATGGCAGGCAAGATAAAACTTCCCATAAAAAATGCTGCCCGTTTAATTGGACCTGACTGCGCCTATCACCTTTATTCTTATTTTAAGCAGACTAACCCTGATAAAAAATAAATAATTATTTTGTCCAGGCGATCTTGATATCTATGGCCGGAGAGGCATGTGTCAGATATCCATTTTTGTCATAACCCCAGACAGCCACTTTATAGGCATTTGTGCCTGTAGAACTATATGTCGTAGTTGTAAAATCTTTAGTAGTCTGCGAAAAGGTCAAAAGGTCTTTTACATACATGGTGGTCCTGGAGAAACCTGTCAGACCGCTTCTGTGCCCGGCTATAAGATTGGCTGTCCCGATCTCATTATCAGCTGAAACCTGAATAGGACCTGAAAACACCCCTAGCATTAATAATGATGCTTGCTCAGGCGGTTCATAGATAAAATAATCAGCACTTTTATAGAGTATATCACCGCCACTCTGGGCGCTAAAAGTATATTCAATATCAATCGTTGTTACGCCATCTAAAAAAGGATTTTTCGGCTGCAGCTGGGGAACCAGGGGCTTGTCAAGGTCACAAGTGGATTGTATGAATATCAGCATCATCAAAACTGAACCGATCATATATATAATGGATCTGCTTTGAAATCTCATTTTCTTTCTCCCATTAAAAATAGACCCTTATTCCACCGCCAATACCTAAAAGATTCAAGCCAAGTTCTTTTTCAAACGTTATGCGCGGACCGAACAGATTGCCTTCATATTCGTTCCTCAAGATCTTTTTGGGATAGATGATATATCTTATATCCAGAAAGATATTGAAATGAGAGGCCGGCAATATACTAAATTCAAGTTCGGGGCCCAGATTGAACATGGAAGTAAATTCTTTGATCCTTTCCGCCTCATCTTCAGACGTGGCTGCGCTTTCCCTGTTGTAATAGACCACACCATATCCGGCAAAGGCGCCGATAACAGGAGAAAAATACTTCCATCTGGGGAAAAGATTAAAATTGATATGACCGGCAAAATAATAAAGATTGTACCATTGCTCCAATTCTATCTCATTACCGAATCCTGAATCATATGCGGTCTTATTGCCCAATCCTCCAAAGGCGAATTCACCGCTGATGATCAAACGATTAAACGATCTGCCAAAATGTATATTAAAAAGACTGGAGGGGGTTATGGCCTTTTCAGAAGGCAGCATCAGATAAAGCACGCCGAACCCTATCTGGAATCTATCCCTCACTGTATCTTCAGGGAGGAATGCATCCCATCTTTCATGACCATTCTCTCCTACCGTCATGGTTGTTTCTGAATCAAAGTATCCCCCTTTCACCACTTTGATCTCATGTGAACCGCTGGCTACTTTGAATTCTGTCAGGGGTGTATCACCGACATACGTTCCGTCGATATAGACTTTTGCATCATGAGGAGTTGAATTCACGGAGACAGATCCCACCCCTTTCCCTGAAAGAATGGCGCCTATAAGATAACCGATCCTGTGGCTCTGATCGAAAATGTCTTTCACTGTGGTGGATATCATCCGTTCCATAACAACAGTGGACGTATCCACTTCAACCGCCTTAATGGAAAGTTGTATGTTTTCCGGATCACCCGTGTAACGCCCCATGATCAGGATTTCTGCTTTTGTTATTTTACTGATCCTGGTCATGGAACTTTGCTCAAGGATACCGGAAAGCTCCAGTTCTTTCTCTTTTAATATTTTGTCGATCGCTCGTCTCTCAACAACTTTGATCTCTTTAAAATCCGATAGTGCCGATGACAGGGAATCCGGTAATGATTTTGAAAGGTATTCAAGGCCTTTGTGGCCTGTATTGTTCTGGAATTCCAGGACAGCCACGTTTTTGCCCCACAGGGAGTTAGTAAAACTTGAAATTAAAATTAACAGCAATATTTTTTTCAGCATTTCTTTTATTTTTAAAAAAGACGGCTCTCTGAAATAAAGAAGATCTTTCAAAAAACCGCTTTACTTTCAAGATTTATTCCAATTCTTTCTGCAAATCTTTCATCATCTCTTGTGCGACCTTTTTTGCATTATCTTCTGTTATCTCTTTGGCCGCTTCCTGTTTAGCCTCTTCTTGAGTCATTAACTGGGGTATCTCTGATTCACTGGAAGACGAGCAGGAAAAGGTGAAAAGAGATATCACGATCAAAAGTGTTATGAAAACCTTCATTACTCTTTACCTCCCTCTTCTTTTTCAACTTTTTCTTCTTTTTCACCCTGTATCTGTTTCATTTTTCTCATATGGCGTTTCATTTCCATATCACGAAGATTCAGGACATTCTTCTTTAACTCTTCGTCATTTTTTTCCAGGGCCATTTTTTCAAGCCTGTCAATTTTGGCCATTCTTTTCATATGCTTGTTGTTTTCTTTCACCATTTTACTCAACTTTATATCTGAATGTTTGCCGAATTTCTTCATGGCTTTATTTCTAATTCTTTCTTTTTTCATTAATTTTTCTTTTTCTTCTAAATTTTCAGCCTTTTCTTCACGGACTTTGTGAGCTTTTTCCTCTCTTTTCATTTTTCTTTGCTGTTTGGCTTTTTTTAGGGCTTTGCCATCCTTGGCTTCAGCAGAAGAAATACCATAACCACTGATGACAAAGATAGCCAGAAACAGCATGACAAAAAACTTGAAATGCCTGTTCATTTTTTGACCTCCTGAAATTTGATAAATCTAATTTAATAATATAAAATATCATGTCAAGCCATAAAATCA
>JAFGFC010000053.1 GCA_016931325.1 Spirochaetota bacterium
CTCAGCACCATCGAGTTTAAATTTAGAATATTTTACTTTGAGAAATTTAAACAGTTCTTCAAATTCCCTATCCCCGTAAACCGGCTTGCCGTTTATAATGACAAGAGACACGTCCTTTAATTGGGCATTGACCAGGGACGCATAAGGATCTTTTGAACGTGGTGAGATGGCTACCAGATCGGCGTTCTTGTCTTTTTCCAGACTACCCACCTCTTTGGAGATCCGGAAGGCTTTCGCCGGATTTATCGTTACAAAACAAGTTAATGTATAATCATCGATCTCATCATTATACATTTTTTTATATATCTTTTTTGCAAACTGGAGTTCATCCAGCAGATGAAGTCCTCCAGACATAGGTGAATCAGTTCCCAGAGAAACATTGATCCTCTGGGTCAACCATTTCTTAACATTACCCGTTCTGTTAAACATGAAGATATTGGAATTGGGACACCAGACAATATTCGCTTTTTTCTTTGAAACTTCTTTAATATCCTCATCAGATAAAGCAATGGCATGTATCAGAACCGTATGCTCGGATAAGGCTTTCTCTTTTAAGAGATATTCAATACCTGTTTCAGATTCATCATCATACCCTTCTTCAATATGAGTAATGAAAGGAAAATTATTTTTCAGAGCTTTTTGATGTTCAATAGCCACACCTTCTCCCCATTTCAGATCATAGGAGGAAGATTCATGAGCCAGAGTATAATTCCCTATAATCCTGATAGGCAGAACATTGATATAAGGTTCATTAACAAAGTGAGGTATATGGTCAGATACGGTCGTTACCCCTGAAAATATGTTTCTATAAGAGCCCAGAGCATAGATCAATTTTGGAGGTATCTTGGAGCGTTCGGCGTAGACCGGTGAACTTTTCAGATCATTATCCCATGGTAACCAGTTGATATAAGGCCCATCCCCGATACGCGGGAAATAATTACCCAGCAGGTGATCATGGGCATTGATAAGACCGGGAAAGATCACCTGATCTTTCAATAGAAATTGATTTTTTGATTTGGCGTCTTCTGAGGAAACAGACTTTATTTTGGAATTATTGATTATAATTTCCCCGTTATATATTGATTTTGTTGGAGTTATAATGGATTTTGCTTTCAAGCTATATTCCATAATTTTGCCTTTTCACTTGAAATTAATTTATTAAATAATTCCTTAATGTCAAGATAAAAATTTAGCCGAGCATCTACCATAAGATAGACGCCCGGCTAACCACAATTAAGTACTACAAACCGCGGTTCGCCGCCTTTTGTATTTTTTCTGTTTTATCAAATCCACTATTTTTTATCGGTAAAATGAAAAAAGCCTTAATAATATTTTCAATATTTTATCACTGAAAAAAAGTCATAGTCTTTGATCTTTTCCCGACCTTTAAGAAAGCTCAGTTCCACCAGGAAGGCGAAGCTGATGATCTTCCCTCCGAGTTGTTCAACCAGTTCCGCTATAGCCCGGCAGGTTCCTCCGGTGGCGATCAAATCATCAGCAATCAATATTTTTTCGCCAGCCTCAATCGCATCCTTATGCATGGTAAGGGTATCTGTCCCGTATTCCAGTTCATAACTGGCCTTGATCACATCGGCAGGAAGCTTGCCCACTTTTCGAACAGGGACAAAACCGGCTCTTAATCCATAGGCTAAAGGGGCCCCGATAATAAACCCCCTGGCTTCAGCAGCGACAACCTTATCAATTCCTTTTCCCTTATATTTTTCTATAAGGATGTCAAGACTTTTTTTAAAGGCATCCCCTTTTTTCCAGAGGGTCGTAATATCCTTAAAGACAATTCCTTCTTTCGGATAATCCTTCACATCCCTGATATACTGGCTTAAATCTTCCATGGTCCATCTCCTTATTATTAATAATTAAAACCTGAAAAGATCTTCTTTTTGAAATTGTATTTCTGATTTTAAGGTTGACAGTCCTGTCTGCAAAATCTGTCTTGCTCTTTCGCGACTCACACCCAGTGATCTACCTATCTCGGAAAGAGAATATTCCCTCATACCGGATAAACCGAATTTCATTTTCAATACCATCTGTTCTTTTACTTTCAACCTGCTTATCAGGCTTTCCACTTTTTCAACAAAGGACATATAATAAACGACCTCGAACGGGGTAAGGCTCTTGCTGTCCTCGATGATCTCCTTTAGTTCCATTTCTTTATTCTTAACTTTGGTTTCCAGAGAGACAGGTTGTCGTGTATATTGAAATATCTCGATCAATTTGCTGATAGGGATAGATACCTTTTCTGCTATCTCCTCCATGGTAGGAGGGTGTCCGATGCTATTGGTCAATTCTTCTGATATTTTTTTACATCGCCGTATGATCTTGTAAAGATATTTAGGTAATCTTATCGTATGAGTTTGGTTAAGAATGGCCAGGTTGATCTTTTGCTTTATCCACCAGGAAACATAAGTTGAGATCTTGGTTCCCCGGTTAATATCATATCGCTCGATCCCTTCTATAAGTCCGATATTACCCTCGCTGATCAGGTCTAACAAACTTAACCCATCCGTTTTATATGATTCAGCGATCTTTACCACAAGTTTTAAATTCGCCTTGATCAACTCCTGTTTGGCCTTTTCTTTGTTATGGATCAACATCAGGATCTCATCCTTTTTATCAACCGGGATCTTGTTATCATTCACAATAAGGATGGGATCAGGGATAGTCTTATATTTTTTGGTTAACTGCAGTAATTTTTGTCTTGAATGATATACTATCCCGGTAAGGTTGTTAATCTCTTTGGCTGTATATTTTTTTATTTTCCCAATTTCTTTCAGATAGAGATCCAACAGCTCGTTTTTTTTAATGTAAAGAATATTTTTTCTCAAGTCACCTGACTCATAATTTAAAATATCGGGTGGGATCGACCGCCTGGCCGTCTTTTAAAAGTTCAAAATGCAGAATATTTACATTATTGAGGCTGGCTATCCTTTGTCCTTTTTCAACCTTTTGATCTCTTTCAACATAAATCTTATCAAGATAAGCATAGACAAGGGAAATATCTGAAGAATATTGGACAATAATGACCTTCCCGTATCCCCTCAAAGTGCCGGCATATTTAACCATACCTGATGAGGATGCTTTTACAACCGTATCACTCTGGCCTTTGATCTCTATTCCATTATACTGGACAACACTATCACCCTGACCAAATTGTTTAATGATCTTTCCATCCACTGGAAAATAAAGTGATATATCCAATCGGGGATATTCCTTTTTTGTTATCCTTTTCTTACTTTTTTTATAGATATATATCTTGCTTCCCGCTTTTACCCTGGTCACGTCTTTAATATTATTGATCCTGCATAGATATTTTACAGATGTATTATATTTTTTAGCGATGCGCCAGATAGTCTGTCCTTTTTTTAATATAACATAATTCTTGCGTCTGCTTTTGGCTTCACTTCCTGATATTAAAAAAACAAACGCCAGTATGAAAATAAATCC
>JAFGFC010000006.1 GCA_016931325.1 Spirochaetota bacterium
TCGAACTTTATCTACTCATAGATCTCATACATTTTATTTTTCAGAACGAATCTGACATTTCTTCCCAAAGACATGAACTGGGCTGCCTGGGGTTCCTTTTTCAGAAGGGTAAAATATTCCTTGCTGGCAAACTGGATACGGTTGGCTTTGCCTTTCTTTTTATCCTGCACATAAGAATCCACCCAGTAATCTCCATTATTATAGACTGACCGTCCCTGTATGTTCTTTACCTGCTGTGTCAGGTTCTGTACATTGCCTGATTTATCTTTGAACTTGAGCCGTGTTTTACCCTGTTCGGTCTGCCCCATATTATAGGCCTGGTTCAAGGCCTGGAATTCTTTGCTGACCCTGACACTGCCTTCGCCGCTTTTTTTCTCCATTTCGTAATATTCGCTTTTATTCTGCGCCAGCATATCTGTGGCGGCGGGCATTTTGGCCAGAGTGGACTCATCAGCTTCAAGATCCCTGCGGGATATTCTGGTCGTTTCATCTTCCAGGATCAAGTAACTGGTATAAGGCGTTATGATCCCGTGTTTACGGGCCAGTTGGGTTATCTCTTCCACCAGTTCCTTGTCTTCCCCATGCAACCTGATCTGATCTAAAAGATATCCGATCCGCCGGGACGCCCATAAAGGGGGAATGAAATCATACTGTTCATCTTTTTTAGTGAATTCAGAATCGAAGGTAAATGTTCTCTTCTTATCCTTTATACGGCCTTCAAGGGTTATGGTGGTCTTTCCTTGGCCTTTATATCGGCCCAGAACAGTTAATGCAGATCCTCTGAAAAGATCAGGCAGGTCTTTGGGATATATTTTTGAAACACTGACCCCGCTGATATCCAATTCCAGGTCGGTCAACACAGGAGACTGCACTTTTTCGTAAAAATTGGATATTTTTATTTCAATGTCTTCCTGGGGTGTGATATAACTCCTGTAGGCTTTTGTCAACTCGGTTATCTTGTCCAGAAGATGAGTATTGATGTCATGGCCTATACCGAAAGTGAATATCCTTGTATTGGAAAGATTTTCCTTTTTCAGGACCTTTAAAAGGCCGTCTTCCGTTGTCTCGCCAATTGTGGGTTTCCCATCGGTAATGAAGATGATCATATGGGGCCGGGAATCTTTTTCTCCGCCCTGTAAAGCCATTTTCAGGGCTTCTTCAATATGTGTTCCTCCGATGGCTTTCAGATCATTGATAAATTTTCTGGCTTTTTTGATATTGTCCTGTTCGGCTATGGTCCTCTTGTTGAAAAGGGCCTCGGCTTCTGTGGAGAAACGGATGATATCAAAACGGTCCCCTTGGTTCAGATTATTCACACAGAACAGGAGGGCCTTTTTCGCCTGATCCATCTTTTCACCGGCCATGCTGCCGGAAACGTCCAGGACAAAGGTGATGTCTTTTTCACTGATCTCGTTATTCTGCGGATCAAAGCCCGGGGAAACACTTAAGAAGAAGAATCCGGTTTCATCATCTTCTTCTTTATAGGATAGAAGGGAAAGGCCTACTTTGGATTTGTCCGTATTGTAATAGACCTTGAAATCCGTGTCAGGTTTCACATTTTTATCTTCATAGCTGATTACCGTATGGTCATCGTCCTTGTGGACAATATCAGCGTTATGGGTGGGGCAGAAAACGTTCTTGATCTTTCCTTTGGCTTTTATATCTATATTAACAACGACATCCTGCAGGGGAGCGGAAGAAAACTTTTCTGTGTTAAGGGGGTAAATATATTCGATCGTGCCGTTATCTTTCTGGAGTATTTCGCTGTAAGAGATCTTTATTCTTTTATCACTTCGCGGTTCAATAGGGTATACCCTGGCCCTGAAAAGGTCCATATCGCTATACTCCAGAAGAGCCGGGTCTTTCATCTTTCTCACGATATCTTCATAGATCTGCCGCGCCTTTTTCGCATCTAAGAGTTCGGCCGGGACTTCTTTACCGTCAATGTACATGCTGAACTTTTTAAGAACGGCCCCTTTGGGGACGGGAAAGAGATAATCCCCTTCCATACGCCAGTTATTGGGGTTATAGAACTCTTGATCGATATAGGTTGTAGCGGTCTCCCCGTTTATCTTGACGTCCACATGATGATATTTGACCTGCAGAGGGTAGGGAGTTGGCGTATAATGATGGGGATGAGGATCGATCACAATAAGACCATCGGCTGAAACAAAACTCTGCCATGCCAGAATAAAAACAATGATAAAAAGATATTTCAAAGTTTTCATTTTATTTTCCTCCTTATCAGGTGTTAAATTAAAGGCCTCAGGATCAGGTTACGATCCCGGATCCTGAGGCTTAAAACTTGACACCTGAAGTTAAACTATTTTTCCATCTGGAAATTCTTCTTTGAAGCCTGTTTCCGTAATGCTTTGATAATGGCTGTATCCAGAGAATTTTCACCTGCCAGTTTCTTTCTCTCTTCAGTCACATATTTTTCTCTGGCTTTATTTAACTTGCTGATCTTTTCCTGTATTTTCGCTCTTTTGTCCTGCATTTTATCGACATAGGCATTGATCTCTTTTTTGCTCTTTCCCCTGAGCTCCTTGGGGAGTTCCTTGTCCTTTAACTTGGAAACATCCACCTGCTTGTTCTTTATGGCATCAACGAGGTCCCAGGAAGCATTATCATAATGGGAAGAAGCTTTAGCCACAGCTCTCTGGGCCATGACTTCCTTGCTCAAAGAAGCGGCATTAGCATCCTGTTCCTCCTGCCTTAATTTTTTAGATTCACCTTCCGTTCCGTAGGGGACATAAGTGTTATTCAATTCTTCATTCAATTTGATCAGTTCTTTATCCTGCGGAGCATCAATGTGTACGATCTGCTGATTATGGTCAATATTGATATATTTGCCGTCAGCCAGATCAGCTCCGTCTTTCCACTGGGTATCGATCCCTTCCTGATAATTGCCGCAGAAAATGGTGTTCACATTGATACCTTTTGTTATGGCATTTTTACAGGCTTTCTTGTAATCTAATTCACCCTGAGTGAAGGGTTCATTTCCGGCAATAAAGATCACTTTCAGATCATCGTTCTTTTTGCTCCATTTCAAGCCTTTTGTGGCTGAATCGATCACCTGACCGCAATATTCACTGCCACCGTAGGTCGTCAGCTTGAAAAGTTCTTCTGATATCTTATCAAGGTCAGTGCTCAGAGGAACGATCATACGCAGATAGCCTTCAGAAGCGGGAATGGAATCCTTACCGTATTCATATAAAGCGACTTCCAGGTGGACGTTCTGGCTGTCCTTTTTGGCTGTGGCCAGCTCGTTCACGATCTTCCAGAGATGGGATTTAGCCTGTTCGATAAGACCTTCCATGCTGCCGCTTGTATCTAACAGAATCGCCATCTGGATATTGGCTTTTTTGGTTTCTGCAAATACCGGGGAGATCACGAGGAACATTAAAAGAAAGAAAAACATAACATATAACAAAGCATATTGCTTTTTCATGGTTTTGAACCTCCTTCTTTATCTTTAATGAATTAGACAA
>JAFGFC010000007.1 GCA_016931325.1 Spirochaetota bacterium
ATTCTACAATATAATTTAAATTACTATGTCAGATAAAAAAAACTCCTGCCCTTTTGATGTTGCTATTTTTGACCTTGACGGTGTGATAACAAAAACAGCCCGCGTACATGCCCGGGCATGGAAACTGGCCTTTGACGAATATCTGAGACTTCGGGAAAAGCGTAATAAGGAGCCTTTTAAGGAATTCACCTACGAAGGGGATTATCTTCCCTATGTTGACGGCAAACCCCGCTATAAGGGAGTGCAGAGTTTCCTGGAATCGAGAGGGATCAATATCCCCTTTGGCGAACCGTCCGATGCCGCGGATAAAGAGTCGGTTTGTGGCGTAGGGAACAGGAAGAACGATAAATTCCGCCAGGCCTTGAAAGAAAAAGGTGTCGAAGTCTTTTCTTCCAGCGTGGATTTTATCAAAGACCTGCGCAAGAGAAAGATCCCCGTGGGTCTGGTCACTTCATCCAAAAACTGCCGGTATATCCTGGAATCAGCCGGCCTGAACGGACTGTTTGATACTATAGTCGATGGTGTGGTCACGGCTGAAATGGGTTTGAAGGGAAAACCGGAAGGGGATATATTTGTTAAAGCCGCTTATGACCTGGGAACCACACCGGCTCGCTCTGTTGTATTTGAAGACGCCACCTCGGGTGTGCAGGCCGGGCGGAACGGAGGATTTGGTTTTGTTGTGGGCATTGCCAGGGAGAATAATGAGAGCGACCTGCTGGAAAACGGCGCTGATATGGCCATTAAGGATATGTCCTTTCTAAGATTCCCATGGCTGGAAGAGTGGTTCAGAAAAAAACCCCTTGATCTTTTTTCTTTCTGGGATAAACCTGCGAAAACCGATATCGGCTTTATCAATGAGATCGACAATAAAAACGTGATGATCAACCCCCGGTATAGCCTCACACCTGACAGGCTTTTTAATAGGAATAAAAAGAACGCGTTTTTTCTGGATTATGACGGAACCCTGACCCCCATTGTCCAACGCCCTGAACTGGCTGTCATTTCTGATGAGATGAAAGGCATGGTTGAACAGGTCTCAAAAAAATATTTTGTCGCTATTGTCAGCGGCAGGATGAGAGAAGATGTGGAACAATTGGCCCAGATGAAAGATATAACCTATGCCGGCAGTCACGGCTTTGACATAAAAGGGCCGCAGTTGAGCATGATCCAGCCTGAAGCCGAAAAGGCTAAAAGTTTGATCAGTGCCATTATAAAACAATTGAAAGGTGATCTGACTCATATCAAGGGGATCCTGATAGAGGAGAAAAAATTCAGTGTGGCGGTCCACTTTCGCCTGGTGGAAAAAGACCATGTCCCGCGGATTAAAGAATATGTGGATACTATTATAAAAAATAATCCGTCTTTGCGCATGATGAGCGGCAAAAAGGTGTTTGAAATACTACCCCGTATTGACTGGGATAAGGGAAAGGCCATTAGATGGATCATGGAAGCCTTACAGATGGACTGGAATAAATATCATGTCATCTATCTGGGTGATGATACAACGGATGAGGACGCTTTTCGTGTTATACGGACAAGAGGAACAGGTATTCTTGTATCTAAAAATACAAAAATCTCAGCAGCGGATTTCAGGATCGATACGGTAAACGATGTAAAAAAATTATTTGAAAAATTATTAGTCTGAACAGGACCTGAAAGATGAAAACCCTGTCTCCATGGAAAATATCTTATGATTTTTTTGATCCTCAAACAGAAGGTTTGAGGGAAACGCTCTGTACCCTGGGGAACGGTTATTTTGCTACCCGCGGTGCGGCGCCTGAAGTGCAGGCTTCCCGTTATCATTATCCCGGCACATATGTGGCCGGTCTTTACAATAAACTCTCCACTCATTTAGCCGGTGAGACGGTTACTAATGAGGACCTTGTCAATTGTCCTAACTGGCTTTTTATGACTTTCAGGGTTAACAATGGCGAATGGTTTTATCCTTCAACAGCCAATATCCGGTCTTTTCTTCAAATACTGGATTTTCACAACGGTATTTTATACAGAAGATGCGTCTTCAAGAACCGCAAGGGTGAACAGACTCTTATAGAAAGCAATCGCATCGTTCATATGGCTGAACCCCATCTGGGGGCTATGAAATATACACTGACGCCTTTAAATTACAGCGGGCTGATCACTGTCAATACCATACTGGATGGCTCGATCATTAATTCAGGAGTAGAACGCTACAGGCAATTAAAATCCAGACACTGGAAGCCAATAACGCTGGGCACGATTAATAAAAATGGCATGTTCCTTTCCATGATAACCAACCAATCCAGGATTGAACTGACCCAGGCCACTACCATTAAATTATTTTCAAAAGACAAAGAATTAAAAGTAAATATAAAAAATTTGATCAAAGAAAGAAAGATTGTCGGTATACTGGGCCAGCAGGTGAAATTTTTTGTGAATAAAAAACAGGCTTATCACCTTGAAAAGACCGTTGCGATCTATACTTCAAAGGATGGAGTTAAAGATCATATTCAAGAAGCATGTAAAAAAGTCCATAACTCCCCACGTTTTGATATCCTTTTGAGATCACATAAAAGAGCATGGAAAAAATTATGGAACAGGGTTGATATCCAGATCGAGGGTGACACTTTTTCTCAAAAAGTGATACGGTTTCATATGTTCCATCTGTTACAATCGGCTTCGCTGAATAATTGTGAGATCGACGCAGGACTGCCGGCCAGAGGCTGGCATGGTGAAGCGTATCGCGGTCATATCTTCTGGGATAACCTTTTCAGCATGCCTTTTTTCAATCTTCATCTCCCTGAAATTTCAAAATCTCTCCTTCTTTATCGATACAGACGTTTACCTCAGGCCATTAAAAATGCCAGTCAGAATGGATATCAGGGAGCCATGTTCCCCTGGCAAAGCGGTTCAACAGGAGAAGAAGAGACACAAACACTGCATCTTAATCCCTTATCAGGAGAATGGGGCCCTGATTATAGTTGTTTACAGCGTCATGTTTCCTTTGCCATTTTTTATAATTTCTATGAATACTGGAATGTTACCGGGGATAGTATTTTTTTAGCTAAATATGGGGCGGAAGTCATGTTATCCATCGCTCAGTTTGCCGCCTCCCTGGCCAAATATGACACGAATGATAAACGATATCATACGGAAGGGATCATGGGTCCGGATGAATTTCATGAAATGCTGCCCCGATCCCAAAAACCAGGATTAAGAGATAATGCCTATAGTAATTTATTTATTGTCTGGATCCTTTTAAAATCCAGAAAATTACTGGGCATCCTTGCCCCTGAAGAAAGGGAGAGGATCGTTAAAAAGATAAAACTGAAAAAAGAAGATATTGATCATTGGAATGATATTATAAAAAAAATGAGTTTAATAATCAACAAACAAGGCATCATCAGCCAGTTTGAAGGTTATTTGGCCTTAAAAGAACTGAACTGGTCCTATTATAAAAAAAAGTACAGAAGGATCAACCGGATGGACAGAATACTGAAAGCGGAGGGCAAATCGCCTGATGAGTTCAAGGTCGCCAAGCAGGCCGATGTTCTCATGATCTTTTTTGTTTTTACGTTTGCCGAAGTGCGCGAGATGATGACAAACATGGGATACCGTTTAAGCTTGAAGATGATGAGAAAAAATTATGATTACTATATAAAAAGGACATCTCATGGTTCAACTTTATCCATGGTCGTTCATTGTTTTTTATCCCAGAAGATCAGGAAATATAAAGAAGCCTGGTCTTTTTTTATGGAAGTTCTGGACTCGGATATCTATGATATCCAGGGGGGGACGACAGCGGAAGGTATACATACCGGCGTTATGAGTGGTTCAATTGATATTGTCCTCACGGCCTTTGCCGGCATCAATACCAGGGGAAAAAAGTTACGTATTGATCCCAGATTACCAAAAAATTGGAAAAGCATCAAAACTCATTTTATATACAGGGGCAACTGGATCTTTTATCATTTAAAAGGAGAGAAACTAACTTTAGCCATTGAAAAGAAGGCCAGAAAGACTTCTTTTATACCCCTTAAGGTCAGAGGCAAAGCCTATGATCTCATGCCCGGCCAAATTCTGAGAGTAAATATTAAAAATGCAAAATAATCCTTTCTGATATTTCATTTAATAAAAAAATATTCCTACCGAAACATTTAATATAATACAAAGTGTATTATAAAGGTTAAGGGTGGTTCAGATATGGATGCCACAATGTGGTATATTTTTAATGTATTGAAGTGTAAAACTAAAAAATATGAGAATCGTAAAGCTAAAAGGCAAAAAAGCAAGTCTGACAAATAAAGGTGAGCTGTCCCTTCTTTTTGTTGGTGTGGGTAGTGCTTTTACGAAGAGGCAGTATCAGACCAATCTTCTTATTATCAAAGGTGATACAAATCTTCTTGTTGATTGCGGAACAAGATGTCCCCATGCCCTTTATGAGTTAGGGCTGTCAGTCACAGATATTGATAATTTAGTGATCACTCATTCTCATGCGGATCATGTCGGTGGATTAGAAGAGGTGGCGTTAATGAACCGCTATGTGGCAGGGAAGAAGACCTCCATTATTATCACGAAAGAATATCAGGATATGTTATGGAAAAATTCTCTGGTTGGCGGATGTTCATTCAATGAGCGTAAAGATAATAAATTTCTGAAATTCGAAGATTTCTGGGATGTGATCCGTCCTGAAAAATTGAAAGACTATCCTCGTGAAACATTCGAAGCCAGGATCGGTTCATTGGATATTAAATTATTCAGAACAAAACATATCCCCGATAATTCTACTGACTGGAAAGATTCTGTTACAAGTTACGGTATTATCATAGATGATAAAGTTATGTTTACCAGCGATACACGCTTTGATGAAGAACTGGTCCTTTCTTTCGAGAAAATGTTCAACCTGCGGTCTATATTCCATGACTGTCAATTCTTCACGGGTGGCGTTCACGCTTCTTTTGAGGAGTTGAACCAGCTTCCCGCCGACATCAAAAAGAAAATATATCTGGTTCATTATGGAGATAACTGGGAAAAGTTTGAAAAAACAATAGAAAATTACGGTTTTATGGGTCTGGGAAAGCAGTCACAATACTATATTTTTAATTAATAACCTCTCTTATATAAATCCCGAAAATCGGAAATTATCAATAATCTCATCAATATAATCTATAATGATCTTTAAGGCTTCAACTTTCGTTGAGCTTTTCTCAGCTATTTTAAAGATGATCTCTTCTTCGTCATCCTCGATCCTGACCCCCCTTAAAAGGTTGTTGATCTCTCTTAAGAGAATGGCGCCTTCTTTTAAGAACATCATATTCGCTTTTTCAATACCGAATTTATTTATGTTTATGATATACTGTTCTACTTCATAAGGAAGGTGGTCTTTGGTGGAATGAATAAAACGCTGTATTTTTCCGGAAAGAGCGATATATTTTGTAATATTGCCAGGTTGGCTTTTTCCCAGGATCTTGTCCAGAATGATCCAGTAATGGTTATAGAATTCATCCAGGGCTCCGCAAAAATGCTGGGCTTCATCGGATATTTCAACATCAGTAAAAAGAGGATGGTATTTTTTTATTTTTTCTTCAAGTTGAGCGATAAATTTTTCTATTTTTCTGGTGATAGGCTTTTCCTTTTTGATCCTTTCCTCTTCTTCTTTCAACTCGATCTTTCTTTTAATATCCCTGACAGCCTGGACTTCGGCGTAAATAAATGATTGAAGGTCGACCTTATTCTTCAATGCCTGAATATACCGTTCTTCAAACTTCTTTTTATTAAACAGGTTTGTTCCATATTGCTCGGCCAGCTCATCGTATTCCTTGCGGAGTTTTTGGACCATGCCTGATAATTCTTCTTCAGAAAATTTTGTTTGCATAGGTATAAAATATGTAACAATATTCATAAAATCAAGGAAATAATTAAAGAGATTTTAGAATTCAGAAGAACAGGAAAAGAAATCTGTTTAAATAATAATTATGAATTCTAAAAATAAAATTGATTTTTATCTTTTAATTTTATATGTTTCAATGGTTATGGAATGGCTTGCATTTTTATTCCTGAGCATGAAATTTGATCGAGAGGGGAAAAGAAGATGGAAACATCTGGCAGATGAGGACCTGGTAAAGGAATATTTAGTTCACAAGGAAGAATCAGTTTTCTCAGAGATCTATACCCGGTACAATGACAGAATATTCAATTATATGAAAAAATATATCTATTACTGTCCTGAAGATATTATACAGGAACTGCTGGCAGAGGTTTTCATCAAGGTATATTTAAATATTTCAACCATCAAAGATGTGAAATCTTTTAAAAGCTGGATCTATCATATTGCCCATAATATCACGGTTAATTTTATAAAGGGACAGAAAGAAGTCTATACGGATGCGGATAATATCCTTCCCCAGGCTGAGGATAAACGGATAAATATTGAGGAAGAGTTTATGGATAATGAAGTAAGGGAATTTGTTTTTAACGAGATAAAAAAGTATGATGATAAGATCAGAGAGCTCATCATTTTTAAATTTTATCATAATTTAACATTTGATGAGATCTCGGATATTACCCATATCCCCTTGAGGACATTAAAATATAAATTGAAGCATGCCCTTATCGATCTCGGGGAAAAATTAAAACAGGCAGGTTTATGCGGATGAAGGCGTGCGTAAAAGAGAACCGATTACTGGCGTATGTGTACATGGCCCTGGAGGAGAAGGAGAAGAAAGAGGTAGAGGCACAC
>JAFGFC010000008.1 GCA_016931325.1 Spirochaetota bacterium
CGGGGGGGAAAAAATAACAGATGATTATGGGAATAAAACGATTCAGGTGAAAATAGATTCCCTGGGTGATTATTGCATTGGAGCCTGGGCGTCTTCTGGTGGAAAAATAGCTAATTTTTCCATATCCGGTTCTCTTTTAACACCGAATGGAGATGGAAGAAATGATGCTATTATTTTCAGTTTTGACTCTTCTCTTTCGGATGACAGGATTGAAATAAAAATATATGATTCTCTGGGACGATTAATAAAGACCTTGAAGGAAGGGCAGAGAAGCTGGTTTGGCCTGGATGAAGATGGGGCAAAGGTAAAATCAGGTCTTTATATTTATAAGGTTCAGGCAGAAAAAGATTATATAGCCGGCAAAGTAGTAGTAACCAGATAAAAGCAGGAATGGTATTCAGGAGAAAAAGGTGACGTTTAAAAGATTATTTATATTTTTTATACTTGTTATAATATACGGATTGTTTATAGAGGATATATACGCGTCTTTTATTCAAACAGGGGGCAGTGCCAGACCGGGAGCGTTGAATGGGGCCGGTTTGGCCATGGTAAATGATTCTGATGCCATTTTTATTAATCCTGCCGGACTATCAAGGGCCAGGGGCATGGATATAGCCGTGGCCCGTTCATTTTTATTTGATGAACTCGGGATTGTTAAAAATTCATTTTCAACGGTTATACCCCTGGCGTTTTTAAATTTTGGGTTTGGCTGGCTTAACTTCGATGCGGATATCTATTCGGAAAATTCGTTTTTCATATCAGGAGCTAAAAAGATCAACAGGATATGGGATATAGGTTTTACTTATAAATTACTATGGCAGAAGATAGATCTTGAGGAAATGGCGACGGAAAATTTGAAATCAAGTATGATCGGGCATGGCCTTGATCTGGGCATGATCTGCCGGATCAATAAGGATTTGCTTCTTGGTCTGTGTGGAAAAAATATTCTCACGTCCGATCTGGGAAGAAAGGATGCAGAATATGTTGAAAGGATTATCACGTTTGGTTTGGGATATCAATATAATAAAAGGAAAATAGTTTTTAATTATATCAATTTCCTGGGGGAACTCTCTTACTATGAGGATCAACAAAATTATTTTAATCCCAAGGTCGCCATGGAGGCCGCTTGCGTATGGAAAAGAATATCATTATTATTAAGAACTGGGATTGACCTGTACAACATTACCCTTGGCGGTGGGATTAATTTCCTTAAAATAGATATAGATTATGCCTATCAGTATAAATTCAATATGGAAGATATCGGCCATTCTCATACTATCTCATTGAAATACAGGGGATTTTAAAAATACAGAGTATCGGAAGGATTCGTTTTCAAATATTTATTGACTTTTTAATAAAAAATATTATATTTCAATCAATGAATGAATATAATAATATATTGACAAGATATTTTAACGAGGTATAATATTGAGGGGATATTTATGAAAAAAGCAATCTTTTCATTTATCTTCTTGTTTTTTATTCAAACCATGCTATTTACAGAGGGTTATAAAATAATCGCCACCTTTGATCTTGATCAAAATAATCAATTCGGCGGTTTATTTAATCGTGTTTTGAGTCAACCTTCCTATGCCAATGCGTATCTTGATCAGGATGTGTTTTATGGCAGGGACGGTCGGAGTTTGAAGATCCAGGCTCATAAGGAGGATGAGGGCTATTGTGGCATCTGGATGCATCTTTTCAGGACAAAGGATCTTTTAGAAAAGAAAAAATTGAAATTCTATGATCCTATCCGGGATAATAAAAAGTATCTCTCCTTTTTCGTGAAAGGTCAAAAAGGAAAAGAGATTTTTGAAATAAAAGTGGCGGATAAAAAAAGGCTCGAAGCCGAAGATCCCATTTCCGCGGGTATGGTAAACGATTTTTTAAAAAAAGGAGTGACGACACAATGGCAGGAAGTTATTATTCCCCTGGCCGAGATGAACATAGACCTGTCAACCTTTTCATTGATCCTTTTCGATTTTATTGAAACCGGAGACTATACGGTCTATATCGATAATATCTGTTTTAAAACATCAAGGGAGCAAGAGATAAATATTAAAACTTCAAATTATAAGAAAAAGAAGATAAAGGATGTAAAAAGGGCTATGTGGGTATGGCTGGTCAATGAAATCCTATTTCATAAGGACAAACAGGATGAATTGATCGCGTTCTGCAAGAATAAAAATATTGATGAACTTTTTTTCCAGGTCCTTTACAGATTTACCGGAAAAAAAGGAAAGGATTTTTCCTGTGAGATCATTAACGAAAAAGAACACAAAGAGTTTATTAAAAAGGCAACGAGCCATAATATTAAGATTCATGCTCTGGACGGGTACCCTGACTGGGTGATGAGAGAAAGACATCATGAACCGATGGCCCTGTGCCAGGCTGTGGTTGAATATAATAAAAAAGCCCAACCTGCTGAGAGATTTTATGGGGTTCATCTTGACAACGAGCCCTATCTGATGATCGCTTTTAAGTCACCTTTAAAAAGAAAAATATATCAGGAATATATAGAAGTAAATGCCAAATTGCAAAAGATCGTGGATCAGGATCCAAATCTGGTATTTGGAATCGATATACCATTTTTTCTGGAAGAACCTGATGAAAAAAGCGGAAAGACAGAATTGATGAAATACCGGGGGAGGATCAAACCGACCAGCTTTCATCTTCTCGATATTGTGGATAATGTCGGTATTATGGCGTACCGTGATTTTGCGTATGGGGCTGATGGAGTTATCTATCATGCCGCCGACGAGATCGATTACGCTGATAAGATAAACAAACCGGTATATATAGGCCTGGAACTGTTCAAGTATCCGCTTATTTCGGTTTATTTTATCGCGGGTCTTTCACGAAAAGAATTTTATCAGGCTTTGAAAACCAGTGCGAAAGATTATGCTTTTATCAGCCGGTTGGACGGTTTCAGGATACAGACTTTTGATGATGGGCACAATGTCCATATTGGAATTGAAATACCTCAGGATTTCAAGGATCAGGAAAAGATCGAGCAGACCCTCCGGAAGATCGGTAAACGATTTGGTGTGAACGAATATAAAAGGGCGGATAAAAAAATCGAAAGATCGCTGGAGAATGCCGAGTTCGGAATTTCAGCTGATGTTGAATATAAAAATTTCGAGCCCATGGAATGGTCATATAATGACTCCGGAGAAAAGTACAGAGGCTTCAAGGCAATTTTAATCATGCTTCCCAAGATCACCTTTGCTGAAGAGTCGTTGTCGTATTTTGAAAATGAGCTCAAATGGATCAGACAGGAATTCAGTGATAAAAGATCATTTTACGGTTTTGCTATCCATTACTATGATGTATATAAAAGGATGAAATAGAATGCAAAGGAAAATCATCATAATTCTATTGTGCTGGTTCATTAAATCACTTTTTGCCCAAACCAATTCATTTAGACAATTCAACCATGGTATCAAGATCGACAAGGATTATATTTATTTGAATGAAGTGAAATTCCTGATTAAAGGCATCAGCTATAATCCTTATTATCCCGGTGAGCGGAATGGTCTTGATTTTAAAAAAGCTAATTTCCAACTGGATATTCAGCTGATCAAGAAAGCCAACATTAATACGGTCATGCTATACTGGATAAGGCCTTTGAAAATTTACGAGCTATGCCGACAGTATGATATTAAAATTATGCAGGGCATCGTGGTCCCGGAAACTGAGGATTATCAGAATGAACGATTTAAAAAACAGGTGAAAAAAAGTATAAAATATCTTGTTGATTATATCCACAGGCACAATTTTTCCGATCTTATCATGGCTTATTTCATTGGAGGCGAGTTCGATCCACTGAGCATTAAAACCTCAAATCGTAAAAATAAGACAAAGGAGAATTATCCGTCTGAAAATTTTCAGGTTGATAGAAAACTAAATTCTGTGGAAAATTTCCTGCTGGAGATGGCGGACTATTTGAAAACTTATGAAATGACAAATTATCAGGTTTCTCATATCGTAAGCCATATACACTGGCCTTATGCTGAAAAGGATATGAAGATCGATTTTCTAGATATGGCCATGTTCGATATCTATTCTTTCTGGCCACCGGAAGTAAGCCATTATCATGGCGGGTCCTTCACACAGACATCGTATCAGGGTTATATTGAATATATTAAATCCAAGTATAAAAATATTCCGGTTTTTATATCTGAATTTGGATATTCCACGGCTCCCCAGGACGATACGATCAGTGTGGATGAAAAAACACAGGCTTATGGTCTTGTCGAGAGATGGATCGATATCCTGACTTCATCAAGACCGCTGGCCGGTGGAAGTGTGTTTGAATATAATGACGAGTGGTGGAAACAGGCAAAAGCCGCTGAATTTGTTGGATTTGACAAGGATCCTCAATTTCATGACAAAGATGATGCTGAGGAATGGTTCGGGATAATCAGTATAGATGGGCCTTCTTACAGGACATATGATGTCCGTCCTAAAATGGCATACGAGTATGTCAAAAATATGTACAGTCCTGAATTTAATGCTTTTGAATTCTATAAGAAACTAAGCGAAACAGGAGGTGAAGATAAAAAAGATATAGATCATGACATTAAAGGAGGTAAATAAAAATGAAAAAGATAATTATTTTTTTGATGGTGATCCTTTTCTGCGCCAGTTTAAATACTGTCATGGCTAAAAAGTCAACAGATAGTAATGTGATCCTGATCGATGATATGTCCAAGATGAACAACAGCCTGGGAGGACGTTGCGCTGTTTATCAGAGACATCCTTCACGTGCCGGTTTTTCCAAAGTATCACAGAAAAGAGACGGCAAGGAGGATAAAGTCCTGAAGATACGGTTTGATAAAAAGGGAGAAGGCGGTCCTTATGGCCAGGGAGGCTGGTGCGGTTACTATACCATTGTAAAGAAAGGAAAGAAATTCCTGGACCTCACCGGATTTAAAAAACTGACCCTCTGGGTAAAAGGTGAACAGGGTGGAGAAAAGTTCAAAGTCGGGATAGCCGATCAGCAGTATGAATCCATGGGTGATTCTGCCAAATCCGATGACATCAGTAATTATCTGAAGGATAAAAAGATCACGACACAGTGGCAGAAGGCTGAAATACCCCTGGAGGATATTTTTGTCGAATGGACACAGATCGCTTCCCTTGCCATCAATTTTGAAACAGATCTTTATGAAAATGGAGCGGCCAAGGGCACAGTCTATATCGACGATATTCAGTTTGAAAAATAAAAGCAAGATCTGGATATTTATTTTTCAATCAGAAAAATGAAAACGAGAAAAATAGGCATTACAATATTAATTTTACTTATCCTGAAAGGATTCATGGCAGGGAATAAACAAGAAACGATAAAAAAGGCCAGGATCATTATCATAAATGATTTTGAAAAAGGCATTATCTGGAATTCCCTGGATAACCGTTCCGGTGTTTTCCAGAAAGAGCCATCCTATTGTTGGCCGGATATGGGAATGAATAAAAGTTATAAAAAGAAACTGGTAGAGACATCCGGCCATTATCTTATTCTTGACTATGATAAGAAAGAGGAAGGCGGTCCTTATGATCAGGGAGGCTGGTGCGGGTGGTATACCCTCCTGAAAACAGAGGATGATAAATACCTGAATCTGACCGGGTTCAATTACCTGCGATTTTTTATCAAAAAAACAGGAGACGAAGATTTTACCATAGGACTGGCTGATAAAAAATGGGACCTGATCGGTGATTCTGTGAAGATCGAAGGCCCCATAGAAGATTTTATTGTGAAACGGTACAAAACAGGATGGATCGAGATCAAGATCCCTTTTTCAGAATTCTCAGGGTTGGATTTCTCCAGGATGGCGGCCTTTGCCATAATCTTTCTGCCATCCAGGGGAAAGCTGTTTATTGATAATTTAATTGTCGGATTTGATCCTGCCCTGGGAACAGTTGACGAAGAATAACACATGAAGAATTCAAATTATAATACAGAATCAAACGTCGAGAAGATATTTCTGGAAAAGAGCGCTTACAGCTTTTTTTATCCTAAAGTGGAAAAGATAAAAAGTATCATTGTGGATAATTTCCCTCTGTTAGGCAAATTGACAGCCCTGCGGTTCATTGAATGGGTTCAGAGAAATCCGGGTGGTGTTATATCTTTGCCAACCGGTAAAACACCTGAACATTTTATTAAATGGACACAATATTATCTTCACAACTGGAACAAACCTCTGGTAAAGAAAGAACTGGAAGGGTACGGTATAGACACCGGAATATTTCCTGATATGAAATCATTGCACTTTGTCCAGATAGACGAGTTCTATCCCATATCACCCCAACAGGAGAACAGTTTCCATTTTTATATTTTAAAATTCTATATGAAAGGGTTCGGACTGGATAAGAAAAAAGCGCTGCTCATTGACACGTCAGATCTTGGTATTCCGGAAGGGTACAGGATAGAGGACATCTTTCAGGATTACATGGTTGATATAACATTACGCGTCAGACAGGCCAAAGATCATTTAGAATCGCTTCAGAAAAAGACCATTCACGCGGTAGACCAGTTTTGTGTTGACTATGAAGAAAAAATACGTTCCCTGGGAGGGATCGGATTTTTTCTGGGTGGCATTGGTCCGGATGGCCATATTGGCTTTAACGTGAGCGGTTCTGATTTTTTCTCCACAACACGCTTAACTCCTATTAATTATGAAACAGCCGCGGCAGCGGCATCAGACCTTGGCGGGGTGGAGGTCAGCCGAAAAAGGCTGGTCATTACTATCGGGCTGTCTACGATCATCCATAGACCGGATGTGGTTCCCATTATCATTGCCGCAGGGGAATCAAAAGCCGGGATTGTCGCTGATTCCATTCAGAGTGAAAAGAATATAACCTATCCGGCCAGTATCTTGCAGGACAGAGGATCCGCCAGATTCTATCTTACGAATGGGGCGGCTTCACGTTTAAACGAAAGGTGTTTTATCAGATTAAAAAATAAAAAGGAGATCGAAACAGAAGATATAAAACGTCATCTAATCGATTATGCCCTGAATCATAAAACAATACTGGATGATGTGACTGAATCGGGATTGAAGAAAGACCGACTAAATAAGGAAATATTAAAAAAGACAGGAAAGAGGTTTGGATCCTTGAAAGAGATGGTCAAACAAGAGCTGATCCTGAATATCCAGAGGGGTATTCATATCCCGACCAACGCTGTCATTCTGCATACCTCTCCCCATCATGATGATGAGATGCTGGGATATCTTCCACAGATCATCAGGCTGGTCAGAGAGAAAAGTATAACGCATTATTTTACTTATCTGACAAGTGGTTTTACCTCTGTGACGAACAGCTATATGCTGAAATTATTTCAGAATTTGAAATACTTTATTAAACTGCCGCATTTTAAAGTATTGCATAAAGATAACTATTTTATTTCAGATTATCCTAATGCCCGGAATGATGATGTCTATTATTTTCTTGATGGTCTGGCTTCCAGGAATGAATATGTAAAAAATGATGCTCTGGCCAGACGGCTTTTAAGGATCATCGTCGAAGTATTAAAAAAATATAAAATAGAAGAATTATCACGTATCATTGATGATATGATTCATTATTTCGAGTCACAGTATCCGGGCAAGAAAGATCCGGAACCTGTGCAGAAAATAAAAGGTATGATCAGGGAATATGAAGCCGAGCTGGTATGGGGATATTTTGGTTTTCAGACATCATCGGTCATTCATTTAAGGCTTCCTTTTTATACCGGGGATATCTTTACACCCCAACCCAGGAAGGATAAAGACGTGCAACCGGTATTACAATTATTGAAAAAAACAAAACCAACGATCATTACTGTGGCCCTTGATCCTGAGGGCAGCGGGCCGGATACTCATTACAAGGTATTGCAGACTATTGCTGAAGCCTTAAAGCAGTATACAAAGGAAAGTAAAGTCAATAATATTAAAATATGGGGATATCGTAATGTATGGTTCCGTTTTCATCCATCGGAAGCCAATATTTATGTACCCACCACACTGAATGCGCTGTCTATTTTAAATAACTCCTTTCTAAACTGCTTTGGTTCACAGAAGGATGCTTCTTTTCCGAGTTTCGAATATGACGGGCCTTTCTCCGAACTGGCGCAGAGTATTTATGTCAAACAATATAAAATGATAAAGAACCTTCTGGGGGAAGACTATTTTTATAAAAATCCCCATCCCCTGCTGCGTGCCACACGGGCCTTTGTCTTTTTAAAGGAACTGAGCCTGGAAGAATTTTATCATCATTCCATGGCTTTGAAAACATTGACGGAACTTGCCTGAACAAATGAAAGCCTGCAGCTGGCCATTCATAGTTCAAATCTGACAAAAAAAGTTGAAATATTAAATTTTCTTCAGTATACTGAAGAAAATTTAATATAAAGAAGGTTTTTCCATGGCTTCAGAATTCAACATAAAAAGTGATATCATTGAGATCGGCAGGCGTTTATGGCAGAGGGGATTTATCGCTTCTAATGATGGAAATATTTCATCCAAATTGAATAAAGAAGAAGTCCTGGCTACTCCTTCCGGTATCAGTAAGGGATTTATGAAACCGGAAATGATCGTAAAGGTATCTCTGGATGGCAAGGTGTTAAAAGTCAGTGAGGGCTACAAGCCTTCCAGCGAGATCAAGATGCATCTGGAGGTTTTCCGGCAAAGGAAGGATATCCATGCGGTGGTTCATGCTCACCCGCCTTATGCCACGGCTTTTGCGGTTGCCGGCATTCCTCTGGATAAATGTGTTTTGCCTGAAGTGGTTCTGACGCTGGGCTCTATCCCTATCGCTCCCTATGCCACACCTTCTACCGAAGAAGTCCCACAGGCTGTCAGGGATATTATTAAACAGTACGATGCTTTACTTTTAGCCAATCACGGGGCCTTAACTACAGGGAAAGACCTGTATGAGGCCTATTACCGCATGGAAACACTGGAACACCTTGCTCAGATCACCTTCCTGGCTGTTCAACTGGGTAATATGAATATTTTACCGAAACAGGCTGTGGACAAATTATTGGATGTGAAAAGAGAACTGGCGATCCCGGGTACAGGACCTATCTGCCAGTACAGGGATAAAAAACAGACCGAAGAGGACACCGAATCCATGATTTCCAAAATAACTGAAGAAGTGATTAAAAAGATAAAGTCATCTTAAGATAAAGGATGGACGGTCATGAGGGTTTATGACATTATTTTAAAAAAGCGTAATGGCCTGGAGTTACAAAAAGAAGAGATATCCTTTATGGTGAAAGGATATACTGAAGGGAAGATACCTGATTATCAGATGGCCGCCTTTTTAATGGCTGTGTGGTATCAAAAGATGAAACCTCAAGAAAGGTCTTATCTAACCCTGGAGATGCTCAATTCAGGCGATAAATTCGATCTGAGTGATATTCCCGGTATTAAAGTGGACAAGCATTCAACAGGAGGAGTGGGGGATGGACCCTCCCTGGCTTTAACACCTATTGTAGCGGCTGCGGGTGGTGTGGTGCCCATGATGTCGGGAAGAGGGCTTGGTCACACGGGTGGTACTCTGGACAAATTGGAATCCATACCCGGTTATCAGGTGGTTCTGAGCAGGGAAGAACTCGAACTTGGTTTAAAAAAGGCCAGATGTGTTATTATGGGTCAGTCCGAGAATGTGGCACCGGCTGATAAAAAGATGTATTCCTTGAGAGATGTAACGGCGACAGTTGACAGCATTGACCTTATTTCAGCCAGTATTATGAGTAAAAAATTAGCGGAAGGCATGGATGCCCTGGTTCTTGACGTGAAAACTGGAAAAGGCGCGTTTATGCAAAAACTGGAAGACTCTATCGCTCTGGCCCGGTCTATGGTGGAGATAGGCGTTAACCTGGGAAAAACGATGTTCTCTTATATAACGGATATGAATCAGCCTCTTGGAAGAAATATCGGGAATGCGTTAGAGATGATACAGGCTATAGAGACCTTAAAGGGCAAAGGACCCCGGGATTACAATGAACTGGTGCTCACATACAGTGCAAGGATGCTTGTTATGGCCAAAGTCGTAAAAAATGTTAATGAAGGAAAGATTAAAGCGAAAGAGATGATCTCTTCAGGAAAGGCTTTGGAATATCTTGAAAAAATGATCAGGGTACATAAGGGGGATCCTTCTGTCATTGAAGATTATTCAAAATTTCCGGGCGCTGAAATAAAAAAAGATCTTCCGAGCCCTCAAAAAGGATACATCAGTCAGATAGATGCTTATACAGTGGGTATCAGCGCTGTCCTTTTAGGAGCCGGTCGAGAAACCATGGAATCCAGGATAGACTATGGGGTAGGATTCATTTTGAACAAAAAAGCAGGGGATAAAGTGGAGAAAAATGAACCTCTGGCTACCATATATGCCAATGATGAGGGGAAATTAAAGACAACAGAAGAGAAATTGATCCAGGCTTTTAATTTTGAAGAGAAAAGATCAAAGATACCTCCTCTTGTCTACGGTTATGTCACAGATAAAGGTTTTACAAAAGAGGAGACACCAAGACCTTGATCATCATACCGGCTATCGATATACAGGATGGAAAGTGTGTAAGGCTTCTAAAGGGGGACTATGATCAGAAAAAGATATATTATGATGATCCTCTTGTACCTGCCATTGAATTTAAAAAGCAGGGAGCCAGGCTTCTTCATATTATTGATCTTGACGGGGCCAGACAGGGAAACATGGTCAATTTGGATTCCATTAAAAGGATTAAAAAAAGATCCGGGCTGGAGATTCAGGTTGGAGGAGGTATCAGATCCACTGATGTAATCCAGGAATTGATCAGGCATGATATTAAAAGGATTATTATTGGAACAAGAGCCATAGAAGATCATAAATTTATCAAAGAACTTGAAAAGTATAAAGACTATATCATCTTTTCAATAGATGTGCAGGGTGACAGATTGAAGACCAGGGGCTGGAGGAAACAGACGGATATCCTCTGGACGGATTTCCTAAAAGAGGTCCTGGTTCAGGGATTTGACAGGATCATTGTTACCGATATCACCCGGGATGGCACATTGACAGGAGTTAATCAAAAGTTATATTCAGATATCCACAGGGCTTTCCCTGAAATGAATATGATCGTTTCAGGCGGTATGTCCGATATTGACGATATTAAGGAAATAATCAGGTGGAATATTCCTTCCATTCAAGGTATTATCGTTGGAAAAGCTATCTATGAAAATAAGATAAAGTTAAAGGAAGCGATACAATATGCTGGCTAAGAGGTTGATCCCCTGTCTGGACATTGATAAAGGCAGGGTAGTCAAAGGCACAAAATTTTTACAGATACGGGATGCAGGTGATCCGGTTGAGAATGCCGTCCTTTATGATAAGGATAGAGCGGACGAACTGGTTTTTCTTGATATTACAGCCTCACATGAGAAACGCGACATCATGATCAATGTCGTAAGAAAGATAGCGAAAAAGATATTTATCCCTTTTACAGTGGGAGGAGGCCTGCGAAATATACAGGATATAACAAATATCCTGAGAGCCGGGGCGGACAAGGTATCAATTAATACTCAGGCTGTTATAGCACCGGAATTAATAAAAGAATCCAGCCGGAAATTCGGCAGTCAATGTGTTGTTGTGGCTGTTGATGCCAAAAGAAAGAATGGTCAATGGGAGGTATATATCCATGGGGGACGAACCCCGACGGGTATGGATGTTGTGGCCTGGATCAAAAAATGCGAACGTCTTGGCGCCGGAGAGATCCTGCTTACCAGTATGGATCAGGATGGAACAAAGTCAGGATATGATACAGAGCTTTTAAAAGCGGTCAGCACAACAGTTAATATCCCTGTTATTGCCTCTGGGGGAGCCGGAAAGCTGGAGCATTTCTATGAGGCGATCGTCAAAGGCGGGGCTGATGCTATTTTAGCGGCTTCATTATTCCATTTCAGAGAGTTTACTATACCACAGGTAAAGCAATATTTAAAGAAAAGAGATATAGAGATAAGGCTGTAAGAGAATGATTATATTAAAAAAAGAGCAAAAATTACGTTATAATGCGATAATCAGAACAATTTATCAAGAATACTGATATCATATAATCTTTCTGCAAGTTTCATTATATTTTGAGACTTTTTCAATCCTTTTATCCATTTATCAGGGATAGAATCAAATCCATAGAAACTTCCTGAAAAAGAACCCACTATGGCCCCTAATGTATCAGTATCTCCGCCACCATTGACAGCATTTAGCACAGAATCCTCAAAACTGTCAGTATGCATAAAGATCCATAAACCTGTTCGTATTGTGTCAAGAATATATCCTGTTCTTTCCAATTCGTCTTCAGAAACAAGATCGACACTTTCAATGGCCTTTAAGATATTCATATTCTGGATATAATCCCTGCCTTCATTCAAGAGAAAACTGGTCAATTTATTTTTATCGCCATTATGGATATTATAATAAATGGTCAAACTTGTGGCCACAGATCCGGATATGGATTCAGGATGGGCATGGGTGATTAAACAGGAATCGATCGTATCCTGGACAACCTTCTCCAAACCATTTTTATAGTTAAAAAGAGGGATGGGGGCTACTCTCATGGCTGCCCCATTTCCGGCAGAAAGCGGGGAATACACCTCCTGGCTTGCGTCTTCAAACGAATAACCCTGATCAATAAGGTAAAGGGCATTATAGGTGGTATTGCCAATCCCCTTGGGATTGGCATTAAACCACATGAGAAACTTGTCAACAATAGAATTGATATCAAAAAAACCATTTTCAACAAGGGCTTCCAGGATCCCGAGAGTCATGCTGGTATCATCCGTATACTCCCCCTTTTTTAAATCCCCGGACGCTATATAATCCGTTATGACATCATATTTATCTTTGATCTGAGAAACCGTTAATCCTTCTGCAGGAGCGCCAAGAGCATCCCCTATACCTACACCTAATAGACAGCCAATGAATTTATTTTTAAGTTGATTATCCATTTTATGAATATTTTTGATAAGAGAAAAACAGTGGGATTACAAAGAAGTAGCGATCCTGTTCTTACCGCGTTTTTTAGCCATATATAAAGCATCATCTGCTTTTTTGATCAATTTACCCTGATTAATGGGATCGTCCTTTTTTGCTGCGGTTAATCCTATACTGACAGTTGGCTTGACAAAATGCTGGGATCTAAATTTGAACGTGACAGGTTTCAGCTTTTGCATGATCCTTTTAGCTATCAATTTTGCTCCACCAAAATTAGTTTCAGGTAAAAGGATCAAAAATTCATCACCGCCATATCGAACAGGAAGATCAACATCCTTTCTGATGGATTCCATTATAATATCAGCAATTCCCTTTAAAACTCTGTTCCCGAAAGGATGGCCGTAGGAATCATTGATATTCTTAAAATTATCCACATCAATAAGGATGACGCCAAGATCCTTTGGGTATCGTTTTACCCTGGTCAGCTCTTTTTCGAGGGCTACCTGCAAATAATGATAATTGTATAATTTTGTTAAATTATCAGTAATAGACCAGTTATACAGTTTTACCTTTTCCATGGCCGACATGGTAAGGTGGCATATGATAGAGACGACATAAAAATCGATTTCAGAAAGTTTCCTGTTATCCGAAGAATTGGCCAGTTCAACTATTCCAATAATATTATTACTGGCCATGAGAGGCAAAGCCATAACAGAATTGACTTTTAATTTTATTTTCCTGTCAACATACCCTTTATAGTCCTTACTGTCCTGAAGATGATCTAAAAATAAGGGTTCTTTGTTTTTGATCACCATACCACAGATATCTTCACCACTTTTAATAACCACATCCTTCAGTTCAGTATAATAATCATAGGGCACTAATTTCCCTTTTTTATAGACCATGGTAACGTTAGGGAAGAGAAGGTCATTTTCCTCATCATGGAAATAAAAGGTGACCCGGCTGGCGCCGATGGCTTCAGCGGAGAATCCCAGAAACATGGAGCGGAGCGCAATATCACCCCCGCTTCCCAGAAAATCGATCAGTTCAGTATATTCCTTTAAAGCGCGGAGGCTATGTTCTCTTCTTTCCAGCATACGGGTGGATTTGAACATTTGAGATAAGAATTTAAATATTCTTTTAATTCTTTTTATAATTCTTGTCAGAAAATTCATAAGCTTGATAAAATTATTTATTTTTTCTTAAAAAAACCCGCACCCATTACAAGTATATCGGCACCTGCAGAAATTATATCATTTTTATTTTTTTCATTGATTCCGCCGTCGACTTCAATAAGGGTTTTATAATTATTTTTAACGATTATCGCTTTCAGGGATTCGATCTTTTTTAAAACAAAGGGTATAAAGGCCTGGCCATAGAAACCGGGCTCAACAGACATTAACAGTACCTGATCAAGTTCAGGGAGAATCGTATCTATGGTCTCGATCTTTGTGACCGGATTAAGAGTAATACCGGCTTTTTTCTTAAGGGATTTAATTTTTTTAATCAAGCGCAAGGGGAAATCCGATACCTCTCTGTGAAAAAGGATCACATCCGCTCCGGCTTCCGCAAAAGGAGCAATGAAAAGGTCCGGATTGGTCACCATAAGATGAACGTCAAATATCAGGGAGCAACATTTCCTGATATTTTTAAGAAAATCAACACCAAAAGTGATATTGGGCACAAAATGGCCATCCATGATATCAAAATGGATCATCTCGATCCCTGCTTTTTTCATTTTATCTATTTCGCTTTTAATATTGAGAAAATCAGCCGCTAAAATTGAAGGGGCTATTTGTGTTTTCATTATTCAATTTCCTTTTCAATATATAAATTATCATTGATATATATTTTTTCTGTGGCCATGCCATGCAATTTAACAGGAATTTTCAATATATTGGTCTTGGAAATAACATCTTTAAAGACAACTCTGTTGTCTCCTTCAGTATCACTGATCATAATGGTGACCTTGGCTGTATCGTACTGGGGAGGCAATTTAAAATTGATAATATAGGATCGTATAGATTCGAATAAACGCTCGTCACTGGATTCCGCTGTCCCCGACCCCAGGCTAACGATCAACTTGATCGTTCGGTTCTCTTTCACTTTTTTCAAAGGTTCAATCGACTGATGGGCCACGATCCCTTTAGGGATATGGGGAAATTGTTTCAATTCTACATCAATGTTCAAGCCAATAGCGGCCAGTTCAACGTAGGCCGGACCGAAATCCATGTTCACCACTTTTGGTACAGTCACGATCTTTACCTTTGAATTGATGGAGAAGATAATGATCAAAGCGGTGATACCCGTGATAAAAAGATAAAGGAAGAAAAACAGGAACATTCTTTTAATAGAAGTGAAAACTGACAGTCCTTCTACACGTTTATTCCGTAAATATTGAATGTAGGATATGATCCGTTTAATATTATAAAACCGCATTATGTAAATTTCTCCTTTTCTTCCAGCGTGAATCCATTCAGAAAATCCTTATAATATAATATATTTTTATTTTCTTTTTGCAACCTTTTTATTTTTAAAATTCCTTTTTCTGTATTCACCAAAATTCCATCTTTTATATCCGCTTTCAGTATCTCTCCAGGCCGATTACCAGATTGATCTTCAGATATGATCTCAGATTCGAATATTTTAATTAATTTATCCCTGTAAAACGTAAAGGCGCCTGGTTTAGGATGGGAGGCTCTGATCAAACTAAAGATCTCCACAGCCTTTTTATTCCAATCGATCCTGAAATCATCATGTTTAATTTTTCTGGCATAGAAATCTTTCACTGAATAAATATCGACCGGGTCTAAAACAAACTTATTTTCCTTATAATTTTCAAGAGCATGGCCCAGTACGGATATGCATCTCTGTGATAATTTTTCTGAAAGAGCGCCAAAAGTATCCTGAGGGTCAATATCAAATTTTTCCTGATACAGGATCTTTCCTTCATCAATTTTTTCTGACATGATATGAGCTGTCACTCCGGTCTGTTTTTCATTATTTATAATAACCCACCTGATGGGAGCGGCCCCTCTATAGCCCGGTAAAAAGGAAGGATGGATATTAATACAGCAGTGAACAGGTATCTTTAAAACCTCCGGAGGAAATATCCTTCCAAAGGCCACTTCTATAAGAAAATCAGATTTTAACTGCTTTAATTGATCAAGAAAATTGGTTTCTTTAAGATCAGCAGGCTGAAAGACAGGGATATTCTTTTTTTCGCAAAACTCTTTGACTAATGGCGGATTTAATTTTAAACCTCGCCCTGCAGGTTTATCAGGCTGCGTGATCAAACCCACTGTCTGATAATGCTTATCAATAAATTCCAAAGAAGGCATTGAAAACTCTTCTGTCCCGGCAAAAATGATCCTCATTTAATTTTTAGTCTCCGCAGGTCATCCTCAATATTTTTATAGATTTCTTTATCGATTTTTTCAACAAAAAGGCAGCCATTGATATGATCAATCTCATGTTGAGCGACCCTGGCATTAAGGTCAAAAAGTTTCAACTTGATCTCCTTCTCCTCTATTGTCCACCCTTTAATGCATATAGTAAAATATCTTTTTACCGGAGCGCTGATACCCGGAACAGACAGACATCCTTCATCTTTAATCTCTTCCCGTTCTGATGTTTCTGTTATCTCGGGATTGATAATAGCTATTTTTAAAGGCTTTTTAATATTGAAATCATCCTGATCTACGGTGCTTGTATCTATCACAATGATCCTTTTCGGTATACCGATCTGTATCGCGGCCAATCCGATGCCTTTATGATCATTTAAAGTATCGAACATGTCCTGTATTAACCTGTTGATCCTGTGGTCAATATTTTTAATCTGTTCAGATGGTTTCCAGAGCTTGTTATCACCATAAGTTATAATCTTCTTTTTTGCCATAACAGGGTAAATATAAGCATTTTCAAGTTAATTTCAATATCTTTTTTAAGGCAAAGAAAAATTCCTGGGGGCTGAGGGCACTGAATATTTAAATATTTTTCTATGAAAATAATTAACAATTATTATATTATTCTTTAGACTTTTTTATTTCAGTGAATTCAGTGACTTCAGTGCTTGGATCTCTGTGGTAAAATTGGATTTGACTTTGGACATTACTTTTATTATAATAATCCCAATCAAGAACAAATTAAAAATTGTCTTCTTTTTTCAAATTAATACAATATGGTTCATTATTTAAAGACGGTTTCCTGTGTTATCCTTTTTATCCTGACTATTTCCTGCTCCAATATACCTTATTCTTATAATGATATAAAGGGGAAGACCGCGTTAAAAACTTATTCCACAGAACTGAAATATGTTGATCCTGTAAAATCGTATTACGTCTACGAAGCCGCTATCATTGATCAGATATATGAATATCTATTTCAATATCATTATTTAAAGCGTCCTTATGAATTGATCCCCTGTCTGGCGCGGTTTGTTCCGAAACCTGTTCTCAAGGTCGTAACGGTCAAAGAGCCCTATACACCCAGACGCTTTCAAGGGAACAAAGAGAGTTTTAAAGTGAAAAAGATCAAAGTGATCTCCTACACCATTAAAATAAAGGAAGGTGTTTTTTACAGTCCTTCCCCCTGCTTTCCTTTAAATAAAAAATTGGGTGCCAGAAGCCGCGAAGTAACGGCCCATGATTTTCTATACGCTTTTAAAAGGATAGCTGATCCCAGGCTGGCCTGTCCTATTTTTCCTGTACTGGTCCCGAAGATCGTCGGTATGGACCTTTTTTATCAATATAATCAGGATACCATGGTGAAGATACAAAAAGGGGATACTCTGGAGTCTATTGCCCTGAAATATTATGGGGATAAAAAATTTGCAAATCTCATTTCCAGGATCAATAATAATATAAAAAATCAGACCCTGCAACCGGAAAAGACAGTTCTTAAGATCATAAAAGAGACAGATTACAGCTTTCCCATTACAGGTATTATTGTTCATGATAAATATACCTTTGAGGTCCTTTTAAAGGAACCTTATCCTCAGATATTATACTGGATGGCCATGCATTTTACCAGTCCTATGCCTGAGGAAGCGATCCATTACTATAAGAAAGAATATTATTCAAGCTTGCCTGAAGATATCAGATTAAAGTCCCCCTTTTATTTGCCCTGGCCGGTTGGCACAGGCCCTTTTGTAATGAAAAAATGGAAATCCAGGCAGGAGATCGTGCTATTAAGAAATCCACTGTTCAGGGAAGAAACCTATCCCGATACAGGAATGCCTTCAGATGAACAGGATGGACTTTTAACTGACAGGGGCAAGAAAATGCCATTTCTTGATAAAATAATATATAAATACGATCCAGAGTATATTTCAGTCTGGAATAAATTCAATCAGGGATACATTGACGCGTCTGGAATAGGCAAAGAGCATTTTAACAAGATTATTGATCAGAATAAAAGGCTTTCAAAGCAGATGCGGGACAAAGGGATCCGTCTAAAAACCGATGTGGCATCTGATATATTTTATTATGGCTTTAATATGTATGATCCTGTCGTAGGGGGATATTCCGAGAAAAAAAAATATTTACGCAAGGCCATAGCCAAGGCCCTGGATGTGATACAATATAAACGTATTTTCCGAAATAACCGCGGGATCATCCCGCTGAGCCCTGTTCCCCCCGGTATTTACGGCTATCAGGAAAAGGTGGACAGCTATAACAGGTATGATCTTAAAGAAGCCAGGATATTATTGGAAAAAGCCGGGTACAAAGGCGGCATTGATCCCAGAACAGGACGGCCCCTTGAAATCACGTATGATAATGCGTCTACCTCCAGCGCGGCCAGACCTCATCTTTTATTTTTCAAGGAACAGATCGAGCGATTGGGGATAAAGATAAAACTGGCCACGACAGATCTGAATCGATACAGGCAGAAGATCTTTGACGGGAATTATCAGATCTTTGATTCAGGATGGCTTCTGGACTATCCGGACCCTGAAAATTTTCTATTTCTTCTCTATGGTCCTAACGGTGTGGTGAAATACCATGGGGATAACAGAGCGAATTATAATAATCCGGAATTTAATCTCCTGTTCGAAAAGATGGCTACCATGGAAAATAACCAAAAGAGATTGATAATCATAAAAAAGATGATCGATATTGTCAATGATGATTGCCCCTGGATCTATCTTTTTCATTCTGAGGATTATTACCTTTTCCACAGCTGGTATCAAAATGTAAAGGTGACCGATCTGATCAACAACGTGATGAAATATATCCATATCATACCGGAATTAAGGATGAAATATATAAAAAAATATAACAGACCCATTTACTGGCCTTTGATCCTGATGATCGTTATTTTGATCGCGACGTTTATACCGGCTGTTCGTATGATCAGGAGAAAATACAGATGAAAATCTATATCATTAAAAGGATATTATACGCCATACCGGTTATCTTCGGTGTCATGATCATCACGTTTGCCCTGTTTTTTTTTCTCACAACTCCCCGCGCTATAGCCACACAGATTTTGGGTGAAAAGGCCAAAAAAGAAGTGATCGACAGCTGGATCCATTTAAAGGGCCTGGATAAGCCGTATTTCTTTAATGCCAAAGCCCACGGTTTTAAAAAATTGACTGATACCGTTTTTGTGCATCATATGTGGTCCCTGCTCACCTTTCAATTCGGGAACTCGTTTCAGGATGATAAACCCATTACGGGAAAGATCATCGCCCGAGCCGGCCCAAGCCTTTTTATTACCGTACCCATATTTATTCTGGGACTTTTTTTCAGTATCTTCTTTTCTCTTGTTCTGGCTTTTTTTCGATCGACCTATATAGATAAATATGGAACACTTCTATGCGTATTGAGCATGGCTATTGTTATCATGATCTATATTATCAGTTTTCAATGGTTTTTCGGTATCATTTTAAAATTGGTCCCGGTTTCCGGTTGGATCGACGGATTGGACCGGATCAGATTTATCATGCTTCCTGTGTTCATAGGCGTGATAGCCTCTCTGGGAGGCGGGATCCGTTTTTACCGTACGATCATGATTGAAGAGACAAACAAGGATTATGTTCGGACAGCCAGAGCCAAGGGATTGGGGGAGTCAGCTGTTCTGTTCAAGCATATATTGAAAAATGCCATGATCCCCATTTTGACCAATGCCGTCATGGCCATACCCTTTCTTTTTATGGGTGCCCTTTTAACAGAGAACTTTTTTGGTATACCTGGATTAGGAAGTTTTACCGTTGAATCACTGTTCAACAATGATTTTCCATCTATCAAAGCCATTATTTATATAGGAGCGATCCTCTATCAGGTGGGACTGATCATAACCGATATCAGCTATGCTATGGTCGACCCCAGGATCGTATTTGAATGAAAAAAGAGGGTTTATGATTTCTTATTATATAAAGGACATCGCTTTCTCTTTGATTCCTCTTACCCTTGTGGGAGGTGGTATCCTCTATATTTTACACTTGAGAAAAAATAAAATATGGGGGGATGTGTTTAGAAAAATAGGAGAGAGCCGGCAG
>JAFGFC010000054.1 GCA_016931325.1 Spirochaetota bacterium
AACATCTTTTTCATCTTCTTTGACGAATTCAGCCAGCATCTTTGGATTGGTGGGATCAAATCCCATCTGGGTCAGCTTTTCTTTGGCTTTTTTTAAAGAGTAAAAAAGCCTTTTTTCCGCCCTGGAATGACCTATTCTGATGAGGCTGTAGTTATCCATAAGATATTTCAGGATATAGGCTCTTATCCACCACTGGGCATAAGTGGAAAGTCTCACTTTCTTCTCAGGATCAAATTTCTTGATCGCGAACATCAACCCCACATTCCCTTCCTGGATAAGATCAAAAAGACTGCAGAAATATTTGTTATAGTATTCAAAGGCGATCCTGACGACCAGACGCAGATGTGACAGTAAAAGTTTTTTCGCGCACTCAGCGTCATGGTTAAAAAGGTAACGTTTGATGAGCCGCTCTTCCTCGTCTTTTGTCAGAATGGGATACCGGTTGACCTCCTGGATATACCGTTTTATGGGATCAGCCGGAACAATACTCTTCTTGTATCTGGCTAATTTTCCGGTCGGTTGCATAACGGGTGGCACATATTTTTCGCATTCTTTCTCTTTCATTTCTTCTGCCATTTCACAATATTACCAAAATCAGCTGAAAATGTCAAATACTTAATTAGTGAAGTTCGACGACGAAAAGGAGGTTCGTCGGATCAAATCCCTCAGGATGATTGGGATTTGATTAAGTTGGTGCGTTTGTATTTGACTTTAAAGCTGACAGTATTAATTTCTTTATCAAATGAGCGATAATTTTACATTGCCCCATATCCTGACGGTTAAATCTTCTGCCGGTGCCGGAAAAACATATCATTTGGCCCTGCGCTATATCCAGTTGCTAATACAAAAACCTTACGCAAAAAAGAAAATGTATCATCTCGCCCCCCATACGGTCGCCATTACGTTTACCAACAAAGCCGCCTCTGAAATGCGCTCCCGTATCATAGACTGGATGAAACGGATCATACTTGATCTTCCTTTTGAGCATTCAACATCGAAAGCGCTTGAAACCATCCGGGCCCCCCTGGTTCTTCTTAATAAAAACAAATCCCGGGTAGAAAAGATCAAATTCGTTCCTTTAACTTCGGGTGAGGTCATAAAGATCATTAATGCCAACTTTGATGACCTGCTGGCCCATTTCAACGATTTCAAGGTCAGCACCATTGACAGCTTTGTTAATCTGATCCTCAAGGCCTCTGCCTATAAACTCGATATTCCACCGGATTTTGATATTACCCTTGACTCATCTTCCTATCTTGATCTTGTATTAGAAGAGATACTGCAAAAGATACTGGAAGATGATAACATAAAAAAGAGATTTGATGTCTTCCTGGATAACTATATACAGATCGAAGCCGAGGCCAAATGGGTACCCAAGATATTTTTAAAAGAATTAATGTCAAAATTCTGGGAGGAAGAATCCAAGGAGAATAAAGAATTCACATCCCGCACGAATCTGGATAGGATTAAAACCGTCAAGGATCAGCTGGTGAACAAGATCAATACACTTCTGGATTATTTCCATAAGACAGATAATATCAAACCCCATCAGAACTTTATCAAAGCCCTGCAAAAACTTGCCTTCTCAGATCTATTTTATTTTAAAGATTCAAAATATTATCAAAAATTGTCTTTGCAGGAATGTTTGAGTAAAAATTCTTCCCTTCCCGATAAAAAAACTGATATCTTATGGCAGAAGATCAGAAACGATCTGAGAGTCTATATTGAATCACTGGCTGGCACAAGGTTTTCCACTTATCTTGATATTTTCAATCTGTTCAAGGACTATTTAAGAAAAGAAGTCAAACAACGTCAGCGGATCGTATTGATCGAGGAATTAAATAAATTATTACAGAGTATTATTCATGACAGATCTTTTATCCCTGAAATATATTATGCTCTCTCAGAGAAATATTCTCATTTCCTTATCGATGAATTTCAGGACACAAATCATCTCCAATGGAAAAATATCCAGATACTGGCTGAAGAGGCTTTGAGCAAAGGGGGAACCCTGTTTCTGGTGGGTGATCCCAAACAGGCCATATACCGGTGGAGAGGCGGAAAGCCTGAGCTTGTGGATGAGATCACCCAGGAAACTGTCTATCCCCTGTATGAATTGCATCTTGATACTAATTTCCGAAGTGACGAGTATATTGTTCAATTTAATAAAATTATCTTTAAAAAGGAAAATCTGGAAGGTCTGGGCCGGCTTGTTTCAAGCTCCCAACAGGAAAATATCCTTTCAAGTTATGAACATTCTGCACAGAATTTTTTATCGGGCAAAAAGGATGCCGGGTACGTCTGTATTAAAAGGCTGATAGAAAAAGAAGGGGCCGGGGTTCCTGATACATTTTTAAAAGAAGAAAAGAATGAGATCATTAAAAAGAATTTTGCCGATCTCTTGAAAAAAATAATAGAACGCCGGGTCTTTCAATCCAAAGATATCGCTGTTCTTGTCAGGAAAAGGGAGGAAGCCCGTTTTATTGTAAAGACCCTGTTGGAAATGGGTTTGAGCGTCGAGTCAGAATTTACGGTTAACATTAAAAATAATCCTCTCATAAAAGAAATGATCAATCTGTTCCGTTTTCTCCATCGCAGTGATGATGATCTTTCCCTGGCAGGTTTCTTAGTGGGCCAGATCTTTGCCAGAAGCTGTGGTATGGAGAAAGATACTATCTATCACTGGATAGAACAGAACAGATTAAATGACCGTAAAACATTTTTATACAAGCTGTTCCAGAAAGATCATCCGGGGATATGGGAAACCCTGTTTGAGAGTATCTTCAAGCAAACCGGATATCTCCCTCTGTATGAACTTTATATTCTTATATTAAAACAATGGGACATCCTTGTAAATTTTCCGCAGGAAAACCTGTACTTTCTCCACCTGGGAGAATTGATAAAAGACCAGGAAAGCAGTCTGGGTGATTTTCTGGAGTTCTGGGACCAGAAATCAGACCTTTATGCCGAAGGGGAAAAAGAATCCTCCTTTCGTCTAAAGACCACGGAAGGCGCTAATGCGATCAAAGTCCTGACCATCCATAAATCCAAGGGACTGGAATTCCCTGTCGTGATCCTTCCCTTTCTTAAATTAAATAGATATTCTTCGTCGGATCATAGAAACAAAGCAAGATATGTAACCGGCGGGAGAGATCAATTGCAGCTTGTCTATATCACAAAAGATTTCATTCCGTATTCTCCATCTCTGGAACGTATCATACAGGAGAAAGAAAAAGAGTATCTTATCGACGAGATCAATAATATCTATGTGGCCTGCACACGGGCCCAGAAAGAACTTTATATACTCCTGGCAGACAGCCCGGATCCGTACAGGAATTATCTGATCGATTACTTTTTCAACCTGGAGGAATTGAAAAAGAATAATAACACCATTGAAATGGGGAAACCCCATGAAAAAAAAATTCAGAAAGAAAGCCGGTTCCCTGATGACCAGATCAAATTCAATGACTGGGGTAAGGACATTAAATGGATCAACAGGATATTTCCCCGGATCGAAAAGTCAGAGGCCATGGCATTGAAGCAGGCTCGGGCAAAAAGAAAAGGAGAAGTGATCCATTATATTCTCTCCCTGATAAAACAGAGAGAACGATCAGATCAAGATCTCGATGAGAAAATAGAGACCGGATTGGCCAAATTCAATTATTTCCATGAGAAAGAGGATATTCGAAAAATTCTATTCACCTTTTTTAAAAATCCAGAGGTCCATCAATTCTTTGTTCTTGATAAAGGCGATGTTGTCTATTCAGAAAGGGAGATCATTGATAAGGAAGGGAAGGCCCATAAAGCGGATAGAATTATCGTAAGAAAAGATCGCATTGACCTTGTTGACTTTAAGACCGGTGAACCCAGGATGGAAGAGCATAGAGAACAGATCGGGCGCTATGCCGAACTTTTGAAAATGATCTATAAAAACAAAACAATAAAAAAATACCTTCTTTATCGTGATGAAGTGATAGAGGTATAATGCGAAAAATATTTTCCATACCCCTTGGTGCTGACTTTATCTCTGAACTGGCCGGAATTATATCAGAAGACAACGCTATTTTTTCTGATATCGCCGTTGTTTTTGCCGGGCACAGGCCCTCCCTTTATCTTTCAAAAGAACTGTTGGCCAGAAAGAAAGAACCCTTTTATGCGCCCAGGTATTTCACCATATCGGAATTCGTTGATTACAGTGTCAGAAAAAAATATCCTTTTTTTACGGACAGTGAACCTGTTGACGCGATCTGGTCAATGTACCGGTTGTTACATACACTCCCCCCCTTCAACCATCACCCTTTTCAAAAGATGAATTTCGGGAAATTCTTCTACTGGGG
>JAFGFC010000055.1 GCA_016931325.1 Spirochaetota bacterium
AAACCCGCGCCCCCGGCGCCGACAACCCCTCCCTCTTTTACAGCCTGAACTATGTCCAATGAAGATTCCATTGTTTAAAAGATATTCTTTCCCGTCGAGAATGTCAATAGATTCGACCAATCTCCATGGATGGAAGAGATTTGATCAACCCACATAAAAAATATTTGACCTTTTATTTTTATAATCTTATTTTATATCAGAATGAATTTTAACATGCTAACCTGCAAACCTACAACCATACTCTAGAAGGAGCAAACAATGAAATTATTCCAAAAAAGCGATATCAATGCTTTCTGGGCTCTTTTTGCGGATAATCTGGCCAATATGGTCATTATCAGCGGCGTATGTAAATTTGTCTTTAAAATGCCTGATCATGTTGTTTTTGGCAGGATCCTGCCGGGAATAGGGGTGGCTCTGATCGTCGGATTGTCATTTTACGCTTTTTTAGGGCTTCGTTTATCAAAAAAAGAGAAACGGACAGATGTAACCGCTCTTCCTTACGGGATCAGTACACCGATCATGTTCATTTATTTATTTGGTATAATCGGACCCGTCTTCTGGAGGACCAATGACCCTGTGGCTGCCTGGCAGATAGGTATTGCCGCTGCGTTTATAGGGGGCATTATAGAAGCCTCTGGCAGTGTTATCGGGCCATGGCTTAAAAAAATAACACCCAGGGCCGGAATGCTGGGCACACTGGGCGGTATCGCCATTGTCTGGATCGCCACGGTTCCCATGAGTATTATTTTTGAAAGCCCCATTATTGGATTTGCCTCGTTGATCATTATTTTTGCAGGATTAATTGCCGGGGTGAGATTACCTTTCAGGATGCCTGCCGGACTTCTGGCCATTGCTGCAGGGACGGGGATCGGGTTGTTGACCCATAAATCTTCGATCTCGTTTGAAGGGACAGGATTCTATCCGCCTGTTCCCATTATCTCTGATATGATACAGGGTTTGAGACTTTTATTAAAAAATCCCCAGCTGTTTACGATTATTGTCCCCATTGAGATATATAACTTTATTGAGACCATGAATAATGTTGAATCAGCCGAAGCTGCCGGCGATAAATATAATGTCCGGTCCTGTCAGATAATGGATGGGCTGGGAACCATGATCGGATCTGTTTTTGGGAGCCCCTTTCCCACCACAGTCTATATCGGTCATCCCGCTTATAAGAGACTGGGAGCCGGGATCGGCTATGCCTGGGGAGTAGGCGCTTTCTTCTTTTTCGGCAGTATGTTCGGTCTTGTGGCTTTTCTTCATCATTTCATCCCGGAAGCGGCTGTTGCCCCGATCCTCGTGTTTATCGGTATTATAATCTTGAGCCAGGCGTTCAGGGCCACAGCATCAAAATACGCCATGGCCGTAGGAATGGCCATTATTCCCCATATTTCTGATATTATTATAAAAAAAGTGACCGGGGCTGTTCAGGAAGTGAGCAAGTTCTTGAGCAGTATGTGTCCCTATGATGTTCAAAATCCTGACAAGATATCTGAGTGTGTTGAACGCTTCAAATCTCTTAATTTTGAAAATATGGTACCCCTGTGGAAATCAGGTCAGGGTTTTCATTATCTGGGTCAATCAGCCCTGTCCCAGGGGGCTATCATTACCGGGCTTATCTGGGGCGCGATGACCGCTTATTTACTTGATTTTAAACTGATACCTGCCGGATTTTTTGCGCTGGGGGCCGCTGTTCTGACCATGCTGGGGCTTATCCATGCCCCTAAGATAATGATCGGGTTCAGTCCTCTTTTCTGGGGTTATATCATTATTGCGGTTATGCTTTTTTCAGCCCATATCCTGAAAGTAAAAAAAGATCCCCAGATCGACCAGTTCAAGTACATTGAAGAGTAAAGACGTGCTACGTTCCGCGTTCTTCTATAAAACGTAGTACGTAGAACGTGGTACGTAAAAGAACATGTTTCGTAAAATAAAAGCTTTTTTTATATTGAAAAGGAATATCGGCCAGATCCTTTATATCCTGCCGGAAGGGCTTTATACTTCAGATAACCGGATATTGAGCTTTACAAAGCCGTTTACTAAGATACTGCTGGGAAAAGGGTTTGAATTAGGCGATTGTATCCGATTGACCTCATTATCCTTAATGGATTTTATCTCAAATGTAACAGATCTTTTTGAAAAAAAGACACTGAAGCCTGTTAAAACTCTCAGGATCAAATGGTCCAATACGCGAAAATTGACCAGCGAAAGACTGATCCAGGATATCCATAAATTTGAATATTCAAATAAAAAATCTCCTTTTGAGAACTATCTGGAGGCCTGTGTGATATCTTATTTCATACAGAGCATGAATAACAGCAAAGTTCTTATAACCGGTGTATGGGGTCCCGGCATCAAGGTGACAGGAGGGCAGCAATTCAAAATATCGTATTCTGATATACTTGAAAATATAAATTCGAGGAATATGACCATCAAACAGATCAGAGACAAATTATCCAAATATCCGGAAGAGATGAGAACCGCAACACAAGCCCTTGGTTTGCCATTTTTCAATAAAAATCATTCTGCTTATACGTCATTTCTGGAATACCGGATCCTTCAAATTAAATTAAAGATCATTCTGCAGGAGATCTGCCTTCATTCCTATTACATGTCCAATGAAGAGAAAGTCTATTATGATAAATTATTCAGAAAGATAAAAAAACACATGGCATCTTTTCCTGTTTCGAAACAACAGTCATGGATAAATTTGCGGGGTTGAGCGCACCCTGCGATCGATTAATTTATTCTTTTCCCAATAACTCTTTGACTTTTTCAATGAAATTGTTATTTTTTCATAAAGACTTTAGGGACTCTGGAGGAGTGAGATGAAAAAATATACAGTACTGTTATTATTTCTTTTTCTTCCCGTGGTTCTCCCGGCCCAGATCGAAATGGTCGGAACCGTATCCTCAAAAGACATGAATGACCAGATAGGGGAGATCACCAGTATATATTCAACACCCAAGGACTATATCGTTATTCTGGATAGGGAGAATAACCGCATCTTCTGGGTGGATCAGGATGGACAGATAGTCAAAAAGATCGGGAAAAAAGGAAATGGCAACGGTGAATTTTCCTCACCGGAAGATATCTTTGTTGATAATAAAGGAAACATCTATGTGGCGGATACAGGGAATGACCGCATCCAGGTCTTTAATCAGAAAGCCTCTTTTTTATTTAAATTCGGAGAAAGCGGGAATGATAACGGTGAACTGAATGATCCCAGGGGCCTTTTTGTCTCGGACAGGGGATATATTTACGTGGCGGATACGGGCAATGACCGCATCCAGGTATTTAACAGGGATGGGGTCTATGTGTCAAAGTTCGGGACTTCGGGAGATCTGCAGGGTGAATTCGATGAACCCACGGCCATCACCATTGACAAGAGAGGCAATATGTATGTCTGTGACAGGGGAAACAACCGCATCCAGATATTTGACCGGGATGGGATACTGTTCAACTATTTCGGTAGAGAGGGGGATGAGCCGGGTCAATTTGATGATATCAAGGATATTTTTTATAATGAAAAAGATGACAGGATCTATGTGCTGGATAAAGGACAGAATGGAATTCATATTTTTCAGAAAAATGGCTCCTTTTACGCCTCTTTTGGCACGGAAGGGGAAGCCGAAGGGGAATTTGATTCTCCTGATAGCCTGATGATATCAGCTGAGGGACATGTTTATATTGCTGATACAGGGAATAATCGGATACAGATCTTCAGCTTTGA
>JAFGFC010000056.1 GCA_016931325.1 Spirochaetota bacterium
ATAATACTTTTTGAGTATAACTTATTATATCATGCGCCTGTAAAAAGTCAATATCCGAATACAAGTATGATATTATTAATTCCTTTTTGTAAAGCATTCCTTTTTATTGGTTCTTTACAATCTATATCCTGAAAATACGGTTTCAAGGATTTTTCAGACGCCAAAGTGCAGATCCTATCCTTTTTTTCATGGAAAATGAATTTTAAAACCATTACATTATACTATCATGCTTGAGCGTTACGGTTGGAATGATCATTTTCAACGGGAATATGATAAACTTGACACGCCCTTCAAACCGGCCAGGGTTACGGCGCAGCACAAGAATTATTATCATGTTATCGCCTCAGAGTGTGAACTTGTCGCCGAGATGGCCGGCCGTTTCGAATATCTCATCAATTCGCCGGAAGAGATACCCGTGACCGGGGACTGGGTCCTGGCGGATATATTCAAAGACGGCAAAGCCATTATCCATGATATCCTGCCCAGAAAAAATCTTTTCTCCCGGAAGAGGTCAGGCAAAGAATTACAGGCCCAGGTCATAGCTGCCAATCTTGACCTGATCTTTATCATCACCGGCCTGGACCATAACTTCAGTATCCCCCGTGTTCAACGGTATCTTTCTGTGGTTGATTTTGCTTCCATTAAGCCCGTTTTGATCTTTAACAAGACTGATGTGGCCGAAGACCTGGAGCAGAAAAAGCAGATGATACATGAAAGCTTTAATAATATTGTTAGTGTATTCACCAGCGCCATTAATAAGGAAGGCATGGAAGAAATAAAACATTTTTTAAAAAAAGGGCAGACCGTCTGTTTTGTGGGCTCCTCGGGCGTGGGCAAATCCACGATCATCAATGGCTTGACGGGAGAAGACAGGATCAGGACAAAAGAGGTCCGCCAAAAGGACAGCAAAGGCAGGCATACCACGAGCGCCCGCCAGATGTTCCCTTTACCCAACGGCGCCCTGGTGATCGATACGCCCGGGATGAGGGAACTTGGTTTGTGGTGTGACGAGGATGATCTGGATCATGCTTTTTCTGACATTGCTAATCTGGCTGTGAACTGCCGTTTCAGGGACTGCGCGCATACGACGGAACCGGGCTGCGCCGTGCTGAAGGCCCTTGAAACAGGAAAGCTGTCAGAGTCACAGTATAAAAGCTATTTTAAATTAAAAAAAGAATTGAAATACATAAAATCAAAACAAAGCCAAAAAGGTTCTTTCAATCCCAAACTCCGGTGGAAAGAGCGCTCGAAAATGATCAAAAATTATAAAAAGATCAAGGGCCGGGATTGACTTTATAAATAAAAAATGTATATTATAATAAATCACCGGGGAACGGGGAAAGGAAGGAGAGTTATGTCAATTAAAAAATTCGCCACTATTTTTTTATTGATCCTGGTCTCGTTTTTTTTCATGGCCGGGAGTTGCTCGAAAGAAGATAATCCTGTCGCGCCCACAACCCCCGCGGATGGCGGCGGAGGCGAGACCACTCCCAATACCATGACCTTTACTTTTAACACGACTCCCAAGGACTGGTCAGATTATTCCAGTGTATTTTATGACTCGGGTACAACCACGACCTATATAACGGCCCGAGAGACGGGAACAAACGCTTATCCCAATATCCAGATCATGATACCGGGCAAAGACGTTACCGGCACATGGACACAGGCCGACGCCGGGACAGGGATCCTCTATGCCGCTTCAGGGACCACGTCCTATTTCGGCACCAGCTACACGATCATGATCAGCAGTTACGGAGCTGTCGGCTCAAAAGTAACAGGGAATTTCTGGGCCCAGTTAACAGGGACAGTAGCGCCGAATTGGGCCACGAACGGTTACTTTAACGTCACACGGCTGGCTGATCAATAGTAAGGATATTTCTTCATCTCCCGTTTCTGGCTTGGCGCGGGAGAACTGCCCATAAACGAAAAAATTTCATAAATATATTCGCAATAATGATAAATGATCTTTTCTTAAAAACTCAACGCAATACCCGCATTAAAGGACAAACTGTAGAACGGCATGGGGAACGTGTTGGCTTTGGCAGCTTCATTGGGATTAACAGTTGTAGGCTGGACATAATTTTCAACAAATTCAACTTCTTTCTGACTTGTTGTCTGGCTTCCCATCTGGTCCGCTCCGTTCAATGTATGTTTTGTCTTTTTCCCCTTCTCCAGTTTCAAAGACAGGGATCGCAGGACCAGGCCGCCAAAAAAACTGATCGAATCAGTGATCTTGAAATCAGCGCCCAGTTGAGCATTGATACCCAGGGTTGTCTTATACGTATATTCCCATGTCATTTCGGTTAAATTATCTGTACTATCCCTATATGATCCATTCACAACCGTCTTACCGCCCGCAGCCAGAGTCGGGCCAAATCCCACATAAGGGACAAATCTTCCTATCTCTGTTGACAGTTTAACAGTCAGTTCGATCGGGATGTAGCTTGAATCGGCGCTCCACCGGACGGAATTTGTCGTTGATGCGTCATTCATGCTGACCAGATACTTTTCTGATCCCATAACCATACCACCGCCAAGTTCCACACCCAGATTCCGGTTCAGCGGTAACAGGATCCCCAATCCCATATGCAGACCCGCACCACCGGAATAATACACGTTTTCATTTTTGGTGGTTCTGCCACTGCTGTCGATCAGCGTGTCTGCTGACAGACCGCCGACACCGCCATCTCCAAGATAGACATTGATAGCTCCTATCCCGAGTCCATAACCGCATATGGGCCTTATCTGCATAGCCTCGACATGGCTGTACCATACCAGGGTTATACAGAGTGTCATTAAGAAAAATAATTTTTTCATCATTTTCTCCTTTGTTTAAAATAAGAAAAAGTCTTGAACTTTTTACCATCCTTTCGTTTAATTTATATTTGAATGTTTTATTAATAATTCTTTCAGCCTGTCAATAAACGCGGCCACAAAGGCATTGAGCTGGTCCTGAAAATCAGATCTTTTATTATACTTTTCATCATGAGAAAAGGTCCTGATCGCCACCGGCAGACAATCATTCTTGATAAGCGTGTCTATCTCTTCTTCAACATCCGGGATCGCTTCGATGCCGGTTATCTCCTTCAGATTGCCCCGGCTCTCTAATTTGATCAATGCGCTGTAATTGCTTTCGGCAAAGGCCTGCCCGTCTCTGATAGCCTGCGCTAACCTGGATTTTGCCATGATATACCCCCTTTTTCAAATTTTATTAAATCTGTTCAATTCTGAACATCCGGATTTTTTTGAATATGGTGGGATCCAAAAATATTCTGCAGCAGGGGCCATAGTTGGCCCTCATCAGGACTTTTTATAATAGCTGTCCGGGTCTGTTCTTCCTTCATGGCCCTGGCAATAAAACCCAGTATCTGCACCTGTGTGTCGTAATCATCTTCCGGCGTTAATATAAGAAAGATCAAATAGACAGGCTTGCCATCAGGAGAGTTCCACTCCACCCCTTTGGCAGACCTGCCGAAAAATACAAGCGGTTGTTTGATCCCGGATAACCGGGCATGCGGAACAGCGATCCCCTCGCCTATGGCTGTTCCCATGGTCTGCTCGCGGGCCAGGACCGCTTTGGTGATATCGTCTGCTTCCGGCATCTCTTCCTGATTCCCGGCCAGAGCGCACAGCTGTTCTATGACTTTATCTCTCTCATCCGGTTTCATATCCGCGATAAGATATCGTTTTGAGAAATATTCCAGAACACTGACTTCTTTTCTCCTCCTGATAGAGTAACTGAACCATGGGCCCAGGATCACAGACGACAAAACCGCGCCAAAAACAATGGCCACGAACACAGGCTCTGTGATGAGGTTATACTCCAGAGCCAGCAGGCCGACAACGATCTCCATGGCGCCCCCCGGTGTATGGGCAATAGCGACAGACAGGCGGTTGGATCTGGGCAGCCTGGTAAGATTCACTCCGAACCACGCGCCTAAAAACCGGCCACCGACACCGATCACACTTATAAGAAGGACAAGAAAAATATCAAAACTTTTTAAAAAATCGACTTTGAGCCCAATGTTCACAAAAAAAAGCGGCACAAAGACAGCGTAAACCATTTGCGAAATGATCTGCCTGACGTTTTCAGTCAGGGCTCTGGCGCTACCGGCCATGATACCGGCGATGAAAAATCCAAACAGGGCATGGATCCCGATCTTCTGGGTGATCGCCCCGCAGATAAGGCCCAGAAGACAGATAAAGGTGAGCGATACACCTGTCTGCGGCATCTTTTTTTCCTTGATCTTTGTAATGACACGGTTTGTCAGGTTCCTGCCTATAGTGAGGCATAAGATGGCAAAACCCACAGTTGAACCGGCGATGAAAAGTATCTTGACCGGGCTCAAACCAGCCTGCGTAAAGAAACCGAGCACCAGGGTAAAAAGCACCCATCCGATGATATCATTCACAGACAGAGCGGACATGATCAGAAATCCCAGGTCGGTCTTGGACAGTTTCATATCATGCAATGCGCGCGCCGCAATGGGCATGGCGCTGATGGTCATGACCGTGGCCATGAACAGAGAAAAGACCATCCTTCTTTCCGGATCGGCCAGATAGCGGTCCGGCAGAAGAAAAGCCGGCACAAAGGCGATCACCATGGGCACGATAATATCTGCCAGCGCGATCTTTAAAGCATCCCCCCTCTGCCTCCAGGCTGACGAGAAATCAACATCAAGCCCGGTCTGTAAAAGCAAAAGAAGCACACCTATCCACGCGACGGTCTCAAGCATGTTCTGCTGGATAACATCAACGGGAAAGATAGTCTGATACAAAGACGGCCAGAACCGGCCCAGGATCGTAGGGCCCAGGATGATCCCCACAAGGATCTCGGCCGTTAGAGACGGCTGTTTCCATTTACGGAATATTTCTCCCAGTCCCCTGGCCAGTCCCAGAAGTATAAATACCTGCACAAGGAATATGAAAATATTCTGTTCGTTGAGATAATGCATGGGTTACCCGTTATCAAACCTGCTTTTGATGAAATTTATCTTTCTGGAAATAAATATCAAGAAAAATCATAACAGGAACGAACTTCTGCCAGAGCAATGGTTTTCTTAAAAACCAGGATAAATTTCTTGAAAATTCTTTTTAATGAAATAGATTTGGGGAATATTAGCTCAAGGCAACGGTTCATAGAACGACGATTTTATTATAGAGATAATTTTTAAATAAGGAGTAAGGATATGTCAGTTGAGATCAAAAAGGTTACAGGAACAAAAGAGATGAAAAAGTTTATCAAACTTCCCTGGGATATTTTCAAAAATGATCCCCTCTGGGCTCCGCCGCTTCTGATGGAAGAGGTCAAACGGGTGAACAAGAAAAAAAATCCTTTTTTCGAATACGGTGATGCGGATTTTTTTCTGGCTTACAGGGACGGAAAACCCGTGGGCAGGATCGCGGCCATTGACAATCCCAAGCATAATGAATTCCATAAAGATGACCGGACCGGATTCTGGGGCTTTTTCGATTGCATCAATGACCAGAACGTGGCTGACGCGCTCTTTAATGCGGCGAAAGAATGGGTGAAAACCAAAGGCCATAAGAACATGCGAGGGCCCATGAGCTGCGACACTAACGATGAGGTAGGTATGGTGATAGACGGATTTGAAAACCTGCGCTACTTTATGATGCCTCACAATCCCCCGTACTATTTTGATCTCTGCAAGAAATACAAAATGACCAGGGCCAAAGACCTGTTCTGTTTCCATCTGGACCTGACCAAACCTGTCCCGGAAAGAATATTGAGCATTGCCGAGAAGATCCAGGAACGGTATGAGAAACAGGGCTATGTCTTCCGCAGTTTGAATAAAAAGAATCTCAAGCATGATCTCAGGATCATCATGGATATCTATCAGGAAGCCTGGAAGGAGAACTGGGGATTCTCGCCCATGACAAAACGCCAATTCGACGAGATGGCGGAAAGCATGTCGCTCATAGCCGTAGAGGACATGATCATCATCATTGAAAGCCCGGAAGGCAAACCTGTCGGCATGGCCGTGGCCCTGTATAACTGGATGGAATGCACCCATTACGCGAGAAAATTCCCAAAGGCGTTTCAGGGTATCATGCAGCTTTTAAACCTGGCATGGAGGCTCTTTCTCAAACCAAAGCCGAAATTCAGAAGCGGCCGGCTCTTTCTGGCCGGCGTCATGCCCGAATTCAGGAACAGGGGATTTGACGCCATACTGTACGTGTTCCCCTTCATGGCCGGGAAAAAATTAAAGTTAAAAGAAGGCGAGCTTTCATGGGAGCTGGAAGACAATACCGCCATTATATCACCCATTGAAAAGGTGGGCGGAAAAGTATACCGCAAACTGAGGATCTGGGACTGCAGGATCTGAAATCATTTGTTAAAATTTGAGATACTTATTTAAAAAGATATATTTAAGAAGCATAATAAGAATAAAACCCTGAAGGGGGGTTTATTCAGCAAATTAAATAAAGGAGGTATATATTCATGGTGCAAAAATTACGCTTATTGATTTTTTTTATTTTTTCCATTCTTTTTTTATCCACCTGTTCACAGGACTACCCCATGTCACCCAATACACTGATCCCTTTGGATAAAGACGCTTTCAAAGTAAGTCAGGGCAATGGAGGTGGTAATAGTTCCCCTGGGTATATTGTTTCAGGACAGGTAACCATAACAAAGGGTGTCTTTTCTCATACAGAACCTCTGAACCTGACACAAAACCCGGCACAGTCTGTGTTTGAAAACATACATCTAGGACACTGGGATATTTATGTTCAACTTTTTGATTCTCAGAATAATGTTATCTATGCCGGAACAGGTCAAGCTGTCTGTAAACCCGGTAAGGTCACGGAAGTTACCATTGATGTCACATCGGATGTAGATACAGTAAAACCTAAACATACTCCCCCTGCCAAAAAAGAAGATGATCCTAAAAATAAATCGGGGACACTGATCGTCTATGTCAATCTTCCCGTAATTTATGGATTAATCCTCTGGAACAAACTCGGTTCTGACATAGAGGTACAAAACAGTGAAATCGGCCCTGATGGTTCCCCTAATGGAGTTATCTATGCCCCCTGCAAATTCAGTAACGGATTTAAACCGGTTGGGGATCGAAACTATATCGATTTCGATAATAATGTCATACAGGATCAGGGATGTATTGAATTCTGGTGGAAACCCGATGAAAATTGGAATTACGCTGTGAGCCAAAAATCTGTTTTTCTGGATAGCCAGTCCATGAATTATCCGCCGAATGACTCCTGGGGATTATGGTTTTCCTATGTCCATCATTCACAGATTATTTCGGTGGCCCATTCCGTTATGGACAGTATGGGTCATTATACTTCGGTTGGTGGTTCATTCACGCCTGTAACGACCTGGTCAGCCAATGATCTGGTACATATTGCCATGGTATGGGACAGGAATAAACAGATCGAAGGACAGTACAGTCTTGCCGTTTATATAAATGGAATACTCCAGCAGGGCTATACTGACGATCTGGGGCCATCTGCCACTGGATACATGTATACGAAACTTCGTACAGGCTCATCTCATTTTAACTATTCACTGGACTCCAATGTCCGGGGTTATATGGATAATATCAAGATATGGAACTTTGCTAAAACAGATTTTTCAGATAGATTTGTAGAATAATATACTCAATACCTGCTCCGGTCTAATAGCCGGAGCAGGTGGTCAATAAAAATTATCAATCCATTCAATAAACCACCTTGAAAACCCTGCTGAAAAACTTTTACTTTGTATTAACTCTGTTTATATTCATTGTCAATATACAGTTGGGTACACCTTGTTATTTAGTTTCAATATTTTATTCATGATATAATGAAAGGGATCTACATACTGATCATTGATCTGTCAAAAGACTCAACGATCTTAATTGGCGGCCTGGGAAAAATGAGGTTTCAAAAAGGGACGTACTTTTACGTGGGAAGCGCCATGAACGGGATAGAAGCCAGGGTCAGAAGGCATCTTCAAAAAAATAAAAAATTATTCTGGCATATTGATTATTTATTGAAGAAAGCAAGTATTGTTCATGTGATCAAAATACCCGCAAACAATAAGAAAGCAGAATGCATTATGGCCTCTCACATGCTGAAACTGTTTAAACCAATTGAGCGTTTCGGTTCCAGCGACTGTTCCTGTGCTTCTCACCTGTTCTATCATGAAAAATAGGTATGGTTGAAAAAATAATTCTGTATAACAAAAGATTACCAATCGCTTTCCCATGAAATGCATCCATGGACAGGTTTACTGGCCTTTTTTGAAAAAACCATTGAAGCGGGACACGATGGTCCTCTCCACGTCAACGATCATGCTGCCTGTATCTCTGCCGTGTTCAAAAAGGCAGAGGGTTCTGGTCCTGAAAATATCTTTTATCCATTTTTCGCATTGATACGGAATGATCACGGTAAAGACATCAAAAGAATCCGCCCATCCCTCGCCAAATCCCAGATGGCTGTAAAGCTCTCTTTTTCTGTCCTCGCCCTTATAGGCAAACGGGATAACCCAGCCGTCCTGCGCCAGCCTGGCTATTTCCGGGTCTGTCCGCCTCAGCTCCTCGTCATAAGCGGAAACATTCAGGAAATATAAAGGCTCATGCTTTTTTTCCCTGCATGTTAATATGGCAAAAAAAGCGTAATAGACCAGTGTCTCCTTCCATATGAACAGGTCCGGAGGCATCAACAGAGCCGGCAATTTTTCTTTGGTCCAGTCGCAGCATTTACGGTCTACAGCGGGGAAATGCTCAAGATACTCTTTATACTGCTTGAGCGAGCCTTTGATCGCATATTCCTGTGAACTCATCGAACGCCTCTTCTTCAATCTATATTTTTAGAACCCTATTTCAAGGATTTTGATAAGATTTCCAGCGGCCTCTGTAGCCGGCTTTTTTCTTTTTTCAGCTTGACAAACAGGATCCCGTTATTATATTAATAATCGTTCCGATTATTAATATTAAAGGAGGACAAAAGAATGGAAGACAACAATGTTTCTAAGATGCCTTTGATCGGAGATGATGCTCCGGCCTTTAAGGCAAAAACGACCATGGGGGAGATCAATTTTCCGCAGGATTACAAAGGAAAATGGGTGATCCTTTTCAGTCATCCCGCTGATTTTACCCCGGTCTGCACCACCGAGTTCATGACCTTTGCGTCCATGCAGAAGGATTTTCAAAAGCTCAATACCGAGCTTGTCGGGCTTTCCATCGACAGCCTTTACGCGCACATCGCCTGGCTTAGGACCATCAAGGAAAAGATCGAGTACAAGGGAATGAAGAACGTGGAAGTGCTGTTCCCTGTCATCGAGGATTTGAAAATGGACGTGGCCAGGAAATACGGCATGCTTCAGCCCAGCGCGTCCACCACACAGGCTGTCCGGGCGGTCTTTGTGATAGACCCGAAAGCCAAGATAAGGGCTATACTCTACTACCCTCTCTCCAACGGCAGAAATATGGATGAGATCAAACGTATGGTCATTGCCATGCAGAAATCAGACAGGGAAAACATAGCCACGCCGGCCAACTGGCAGCCGGGTGATGATGTGATCATCCCTCCGCCCGGTTCCTGCGGCACGGCAAAAGACCGCATGGAGAAGAAAGAACCGGACAAGTACTGTCTGGACTGGTTTATCTGCTTTAGAAAACAAAAATAGATATTCTAAAAGTGGAAAACAGGATAATAAAGTATATATTAATTTTTATATCATTGGTCATTCATTACAATGGCGGATATAAAATATAAGAACAGTAAACAGAGAAAAAAGATCCTGGAACTGCTGTCGGGTACGGATACTCACCCGACAGCGACCTGGATCTATGACCGGTTAAAAAAAGACTTTCCCAATCTCAGCCTGGGAACGGTATACCGCAATTTGAATATCCTCATCGCCCAGGGTCTGGCAAGAAAGATCGATTTCGGCAGCACGTTTGACCGGTATGACGCCAATATAACCACCCATTATCATTTTATCTGCGAGAAATGCCATGCCATCATTGACCTTGACATCCATGTTGACAAAAACCTGGAAAAAAAAGTGGATCAGGCCATGCATTTCAAGACCAAAAAACACAGAATAGAGTTTTTCGGGTTATGCGACAAATGCCTGGCTAATAAAAAAAGCAGGTAAGACCGGCCCCGGCAATTGGTCTAGATCCTTATCCCGATTCCGATCTTGGGGATCAGGTTGGAGAAATCCAGCTCGGCCAGCAGGGATTTATATTCCAGGCCGCAGAAAAGGCATACCCACACGGGGAAATAGCCAATACCTGTGTCATTATCAAAAATGGTCCCGGACCGCCGTGTGTTAGACCGGATGAAGATGAAACTTCCCATCCCGTAATAGAATTTCAGGTCCGGCTCCAGTTTCATGTATCGCAACAGGCTGATCTGAAAGAAATAATCCCTTACCACATAGTTGTCATTATCCGCGCTGTCATAACCGTACATCACACCCATGCCGATGCCCATCATATAAATAATATCCTCCATGCCTTTCATCTTGTATTGCAGCTCGAACTGGTGAGAAAGGTTATTCTGATAGGGATCATCGTAGAATTTTTTTAATTCCGGCTTGACGCTGAACATGCCGTTATAGGAGAGATTGACCTCGGAAGTTTCATTCAGGCGCTTATGAAGGATCAGGTTCCCGCCAAACCGCCAGTACATGATGGTAAAGATCCTGGAATAAAAAGAAAGCCCGATATCAACATTGAAATTTTCGGTTATGCCGGGCCTTCGCAGGTTATTCATGCTGGTGCAGGAAATCAGTGTCAGGATGAGCAGAAAAAGGTATCCTTTATTTAACATCCGTCAGCCCAGAACCATATATTGGGATAACCCTTGTCATCAATGGCTTTGACCCAGCCTTTGTATTTCTTTATCAATTCTCCCTCACAGGGCCCTGCGGTACTATTATATAGTTCGATGTTGACCTGCATCCACATGCCTTTGATCTTACCGGTAAATCTTATTTGATAGGAAGAGTCTTTCATTACCACGACCTTTTTATTATCTGCACCCGGACCGGCTCGCAGCACAAGAGATTTTCTTGGAAAATACAAATTACTGTGCTTCTTGAAAAAGGGGATCCATGTCGTATAACTGTATTTCAGTTTTTCAAGTTCTTTTATGGATACCCAGTATCCTTTTTTATCCTTTAATCTCAGCACCTGCAAATAATCCTTCTTTTTCTCATAGATCTGTAAACAGTATCCGTCATAGGCAATGCATACCATTTCGTTTAATGACATTTTATGCTCTTTCTTTTCGGTCCTGTAATAAAAGTCAAAGATCCCTTGCTTTTTATATAACTTTCCAACAACTTTTCCTTCAGGTTTATCATACAATGTAATCTCTGTGTCCTTGATAAAATGAACATTCTCGGCAAGAGATTTTTCTTTTTCTAATTCATAGATAAAACCTATACTGTCTTCCGGATCATATTGATCGGCTGACTGCAAAGGGTGAATGTTGATAATTAGAAAAACTATTAAAACTAACAGATAGATTTTTCTTTTCATATACTTCTTTGATAATAAAAAATAGCATCGATTCCAGGTATCTGATATCATCCTAAATTAGCGAAACATTGTCAAATGTCAAGAAACCCGGCCGTGACCTTTATATCTTTCCAAAGAATACCAAAATGACCAAAAGGATCTTGCGATCCAGGCGCCGATATCACAGTAAACGAGATCGGATTTAAGGAATTTTTTCAGGACTTGAATATGTCTGGTTCCCAGCGCCCTTGGCTAACCTCTTTCCAGAACTCTTCATGGCAGGCATCACATTGAAACCTTAAATCATGAATAGTAACGGCAGAAGACATAAGTTTTACCGGTTAATCATTTTTTTAAAAAAGGGATGATCATGCTCGTTCTCTTTCTGTACTCTGCGTATCTTTGCCCAAAATCCCTGAGCAGCCGTTTTTCCTCAATCAGTTTCAGATAGACCGTAACCAGGACAGAGAACAGGACCAGCAGTAAGAAAGCGGCCAGAGAATCAAGATAAAAAACCAGGGCATAGTAGACCGTGAGCGTGCCAAAGACCATGGGGTTCCTGGTGTAGCGATAAGGGCCTGTGATAACCAGTTTTTTCGTGCGCGGGTGGATCACAATATTGAACCCATCGGCCGGCCCGCCTTTGCCCATCCTGAACAGGACTATATTGGACCAGATAACAAAGGCCATGCCCAAAGCGAACAATAGCGGCGCCACCACAAGGGGCAACCAGGGACCGGCCAGGATCTTTTGCCTGAAAAAAAAATGATCGATCTTTGAAAAGAAATAGAGGGATGCGGGCAGGATCACAATAAAAAGGCCGAACCCCACAATATAACCTGAAATATATCTGAATATGTCTTTTTTTAACATGTTAAATCCTTGCTCCTGACAGACGGGATGATCATCCGCTTTTTCCGTTTCCGGGTTTTAATTGCTTGATCTCTTTTTCTCTTAAATACAAACGGTAGAGGACAGAAGCCAGAAAAGCAAAAAGTACGTTATAGAAGGGGATCGTGACAGGGAAAATAATATTATATTTTCCAAAAAGAATAAAATGGCTGATTATAAAAATAGCGACAAAACTGCCAATGAGATACAGGGCTGACTGCCAGATCTTCAAGATCTGGGTCATGATACCCGTTAAAACAGACAGCAAAACCAGGAAGACGAATTTCCAGAACCCCGGTATCGTTTTCAGAAAATCCCTCTGTATGATGGTGTTCAGCGAATGGGCCAGGACTTCCACGCCGTACATGAAACCATGCGGGGTATGCCATAGATCAACATTTTTATTAAAGCTCCCGACAAAAACCACCTTATTATTAAAATATTCAAAAGGGATCTTGAAGGCATCAGCCAGAGATATAAACTGAGACTGTATTTTAAATTCATTCCCCCAACCGCTATAGTTGATGAACATTTTATAGTCATCATCAACAGGAATAGTTATATCTTCTTTTTTTCTTTCAAACCTGACAATATCTCCAAATTCATCCTTTACCGGTATCCTTAAAGACGCCTGCTTGAACTGTATATATTTCCCCCGCTTGATTTCCACATGATCAAACGATATATCATAATAATGCATTGCCAGAAGAATAATGACACTGGGGAATAATCTATCCTGTATCCGGATCATGGCGGGTTCCTTTCTCATGACACCATCCAGATCCCAATCACCCAGAGGATGCCCGATCCCCCTGGCATGATCGATGATCATGGGGCCGGGCACAGCCTTTATCTCAAATTCTCCCAGGTCTTTATCCTCCCATTTCATGGGAAATGAAAATTTTTCTATTAATGAAAACATTTCTTTCTGCATCCGGGCCGGGCTGCTTTCTTCAGAAATTCTTTCAGCATAACAATTAAAAAAAATGTTCCTGTTCTTTTCAAAGTATTCCTTCAAAGCCGCAAGGAACAGGGGATTTTTCTGAAGCCTTTCAAACTCCAGATCAAAATGGATCGAGACGGTATTGGCCTGCGTCACCCTCTGCAGGAATCTGTCCAGCGCATCACCCGTATAGGGATCTTCCTTTAATGTAGCCCGCGTGTAGTCATCTATGATGACTAATACAACATCTTCATTTAATCGGGGATTTTTTTCAATAACCTTTCCTTCCTTGTGCAACGGGTTCCTGAAATAAAACATTCTGTCAATAGAATTGTATTCCTGGTGAACAAACAAAATAGAAAAATGATCCAGGAAGAGGATAACCAGAGAAACGACGATACAGATCAGGCCGGTTAAGATAAATCTTTTCGGGATTTTCATATCCTTATGCTCTTTCTTTATCCTACTCAAAATCGACAAAAAAGTCAAGTCAGTGCATTCAGAACGTTCGAGTTTGACGGGATTGACTTTTAATTTTAAAAAATTACGCTAATCCATGGATAAATCAGGGCATAAACGCTCTGTCACCGGAGATGCTGTATGGCCCGAAACTTCTGTCTGCGAATTTTAATTTTTTCTCCCGGTAGATCATGAAAAGAAAAATACTCATCCAGCCAGCCCGTATCATCTTTGAAGAAATATTCCTTTATCACGTCATCCAGTAATTTCCGGGAAATGTCCATACTGAACGCAAAATCGAGAAAGGGTTTATCCTCAATATGGAGCAGGATAGCCCGTGATCCGCAGACCGCAGGCATAATCTCTTTGATATTAAAAAACCCGCTCAATAATTCATATGGGTCCTTTATACCCACCCTCATCAGGTCATTCCGGGCTGTTTTTCTGTATCTGTTAAAAAATTGAGAAAGGCTGAATTTCTTCTTGCCTTTGCGGCCGATCAAAAAAATATCACTGCTTTTTTTCTCAGGATACCGCCACGCCAGAAGATCAGGAAAAACGGTTTGAAACGTCTTGATAATGGAAAGGCCGGGCAGAACACCCATATTCCCCGGGATCCAGCACAGACAAAGCCCGCCCTCCTTGAGATGTTTTCTGGCCCTGGTGAAATGTTCCAGCGTATATAACCGGGTGGACGCCTCGCTGAATATAAAGAACGTATCGCTCATGATCAGGTCATACTGTTTATCCTGGATATCCAGAAAATGCCGGCCGTCCATAATGCTGACCCGCACGCCCTTTTTATCTGTTACCCTGTCATTCACTTCGTTGAAAAACCGATTGGCTATCCGCACCATATCCGGATCGATCTCCACAATATCAAAATCCGCAGGTCTATACCGGTAGATACTGCGCGCGATCTGGCCGACGCCGTACCCGATCTCCAGTATATTCTCTTTGCCTTGGGTCAAAAGCATGGGGATATGTCCCTGAAGGGTCTGAACAGACTGTCTTTTGGATTCTGTCGAGCCGGAAAGGAAAGGACCGGCCAGAAGATATTTCAGGCCGGCTTTTTTGATCACCACCTTGGTATCCAGATAATTTTCAAAACTGTATATGATCTCATAATTCTTCCTGTACCGGTTGTCATAATAACCGCGGAAAAAAGATCGATCCCTGGCCACCCGGCCC
>JAFGFC010000057.1 GCA_016931325.1 Spirochaetota bacterium
AAGAGCCGTGTCAAATTCCCATAATATCTTTTTTACTTTATACGCTCTTTCCCGGGTATCATACCGGGAGGAGAACCATTCATTTCCTTCGATATTAGTGGCATAATATACTTTTACGTTGCCTTCATGGATATGATTGGAAATTTCCGCTGAATCAGATATAAGAACGGTCCTTTCAGGCACATATTCTGTTAATACAATATTCTCAGCCGGATAAATGGTGGCATTGGAATAGATAATGGTATGAAGCATGATCTTTTTTTTTGATTTTGCGGGTAACATCTCTTTAATGACATTCATGCTGATAACCGGCAGGACGATCTGCAGAAAATTAGAACGATAGGAAGAGTTGCGATTTTTTATGACAATGTCCAGTGTCTCGAAAGTGGAGTCCTGGATCTGCAGGGTTATCACGCCATGGTCTTCTTCAACAAAATGATACATCACTTTGGCTTCTCCCCAGAACTCGTTAAAGAATCCCTTTCCTGACAGGTTAGTCCATTTGATCCTGTTGGTTGAGCCATTGACGGCAAAAAGAGTGATCACGCCCCGGTAGTCTGGCATCACATCCCCTTTGTGATCCTGGACACGGATAACCACTTTTTCCCATTCATTGATGTATCCCAGAGAGTCATGATATATTTTAAAATCGGCTATGATCGGAACAATATCAGTTTGAAAAGGATAAGCGCAGTTTACAGGGGGGTGGAGGACTCTGTTATTAAAGAACACATCTTTAGTTTTAATCATGTCAGTATGGGTTATTTCCAGGCCCACTTCATTAGCCTGCACATTTTTAGTGATGTCAATGAACATTTCGATCCTGACCTGTTTCCCGGCTAAAACGTATAAATGACTGATATTAAATGGCACACTCATGTAATCACCAACACGGATGATTTTCTTTATATCCGCATAGACATTTGTAGCGTTCCCGGACCGGATCCTTACTCCCCCGATAACATACTGGGGTATTATTCTTTTATTATGGTGATCTTTGACATAAAAATATATATTGGTAATAATAAAATTATTTATTCGATTGGTATTATAGAATGTCATCTCCATTACCTTTATGTTTTTCTGGCCTTTTTCAATAAACCGGTTCGTAAAAAAATTAGAGAAATGAACGGGGAAGAACGTAACCGTTTCAAAATCAATGTCGCCCAGTGACTCAAAGAATGAATCAGGTATCTTTTTTATCTCCTGTTTAGCAGGAGAATCCTTTTTCTTATTTGACCGGTTATAGATACTTTGCAACTCCTGGCCAAAAGTAAGTATCCCGGCAGATAGAAACAAGAGTATTAAAGAGAAAAATCTTATTTTAATCATAAAACGTGATTTTCCATTAAATATGATGGTTTAAAAGTAAAAAATCAACAGTATTGCTTGAAGATGAAAAGGAGTAAAAGACATAACCGGCTAATCAAAGATCTTGATATATTCTTCTATGAGATCCTTTCTGCCGTTGATAAATTTTTCATACCGGACACCGGATTTATACGTTCGCTCTTTTGTCATATTTTTTGTCCACATTACCTTGCCGATCACTTCAATAGGTTCCTTTGATGTGTAAAAAGCCATGGTTATCTTGAGATAGGCTTCTTTAGGCAATTCCTGGCATGTGATGATCTGCATGCCGCCTGTTGAGATATCGACGCTGATGGGAGTTCCGATACTGATCAGATTCTTATCTTTGTACTTTTCATAATCCTGAATGAGGTACATGAGGATCAGATTAGCCGGTACTCTTTTATATTCTCTTCTTTCATTATCCATAACGGCCTCTTATTTAAGGAATTCGGTATATAGTCATTTTCTTTAAACTCAAAACCCCTTACTGGATACTTTAAGAATTTGAATATACAGAAAATAACTACAATTAACATTAAAATATCAAATTAATTATAAAAAGCAACTGTTTTTTTCGTCGTTACATTAAATCTGTCAAATTCTGAAGGAATCTTAGCCTTGATAAAATTATTAAAACGTCGAACCTCGAACTTGGAAAGGGACTGGATGATATGAAACAATATTATGATGTCCATTTACTTTCTACGAAGGATTGTCTTTTTAACAGATCATATGCCCGCCTGAGAAATATCTTGACCTTTACCTATATATAAATTATTATCAAACATCATATCATTAGTAAGGAGACGCTTATGAATCTTTTTAAATCCTCAGAGATCATCGATGTCGGCATTGAAAAAGAGAAGAAGAGGAGGGATTTTTATGGCCTCGTGTCTGAAAAGTTCAAGGACCCACAGTTAAAGGATCTATTTAAAAAATTAAGGGATTGGGAAGAGGCCCATGTGCAGAAATTTACAGAGATAAAGTCAACCCTGGAAGATTTTAAAATGAAAGAATCCTATGACGGTGAATTACAGAACTATATGGATTCTCTGGTTGATGAAAAGTTATATAACGATGTGACGCCTGATAACTTTAGCCGGAACGTCAAGGGTCCCGTTGATGCGATCAATTACGGGATCAGCTTTGAAAAGGATGCTATTCTGTTCTTTATGGAATTTCAACCGTATTTAAAAGATGCCAACAAGGATATTATTCAGAAACTTATTAACGAAGAGAAAAAACATCTTATTTATTTAACAGAACTGCGAAAAAAGTACAATGCGCAATGAAAAAAAGGTTGTTAATGGTCCTATTTATTCTTTTAATTCTTTTTGTTAATATTAACTTATATGGTCAGGTCGACTATTACGACATCCCCTGCATTGAGATAGAAAAAAATACGGATCAGGATATCAATCTTGATTATTTGCTTTACTATGAAAAAAAATACGACCTTTTTGCTTTATCCTCCCCGCATGTAAGAACTGAAATTGATTTTCCCTATATTAAACTCACTCCTGAAAAGGATTTTACGGGATTTACAATATTAACGCTGAAACTGGCGGTCAATGATGATTATCAGATCATAGAGATCCCTGTTATCGCGCAGCAGAATTTATTCCCTGTCCGGTTTCATTATAAAAGCCGGGATAAAACATTGAATTTGTACGTGGCCGGGTCGTTCAACAATTGGAATTCTCAAAAAGACAGGATGATTTATGATGATGATAATGAAGAATATTTTTCTGATCTTGAGATGAGACAGGGGGTATATTATTACAAATTCGTCAAGAATAATAACTGGGAATATGACAACAATAATCCTTCCAGGTCGCCTGATGGATTTGGTTCTTATAATTCTATACTGAAAGTCGGGGAATCATCCCGTCCTTATATCGATATTGTACCTTTAAAGAAATATCATTTTTATCTGGACAGCCCGAAAAAAACAAGGATTAATAAAAAAGATATCCATGTTTTTGTCAATAACCGGTCATTTGATGATTTTGACCTGAAACATAATATTTTAAAGTTAAAATATAAGAAAGACCCTGACAGTTTAAAGGTCTTTATAACAAAGAAAGGCTTTCAGACCACCCGGTATATTGATATAAAGTCTTATGTTGAATGGCAAAAGAGAGTCATGTATTTCGCTTTTACAGACCGGTTCTGTAACGGGAATAAAGAGAATGACCGTAAGAACAGACCTGACTATGTGGACCCGATATGCGATTATATGGGCGGTGATTTTCAGGGTATCACGCAAAAGATAAAAGAAGGGTATTTTAAGACACTGGGTGTGGATGTTTTATGGATATCCCCTGTGAACGATAACCCTGAAGAATATTACCGGGACCATTTCCCGCCGCATAAATACTTTTCCGGTTATCACGGATACTGGCCCATCAGCCCTGAAAAAGTTGAAAATCATTTTGGCACAGAGGATGATCTGCAAAATCTGGTTAAAACAGCCCACAGCAACAATATCAAGATCATGTTCGATATGGTCCTGAACCATACGCACACCAATCATCCATTTCATAAGAAGGATCCTGACTGGTACGGGTCCGTGTACACTCCTGATGGTAGATTGAACCTGCGACTGTTCGATGAGTTCCCGTTCACGACCTGGTTCGACCTGTTCCTGCCGTCATTTGACTACGAGAGTGATTTTGTGCAGAACGCCATGGTTGAAAATACACTCTGGTGGTGTCAACAGTTCAATATTGACGGGTTCAGGCTGGATGCGGTCAAGCATATTCCTGTTAAATTCTGGAAGAACCTGAGGCTTTTGATCAGACGCCAGATCGAATTCAGGGAAAAGAAAATATTCTACATGGTCGGGGAATCAATATCAGACAGGGAAACGATAAACCGATTTATTGGTTATGATCAACTGGATGGCCAGTTTGATTTCCCTCTTTATTTTTCGATCAAAGAAGTACTGGCGACCGGAAGAGGAGACTTTATAGCCTTGAACAATGATATTATTGACAGTATGAGAATGTACAAGGGACTCATGTCCGCATTTTTAGGCAATCATGATTTCCCGAGATTCATGGCTTATGCTGACGGGGACCTCCCCCCGGGTTCTGATGAGCGTAAGATCGGTTTTACGTATAGTATCAAGGTGGATCACAGGGATAGTTACGAGAAAATAAAAAAAGCGTTCCTCATCATATTAACGCTATCGGAGATACCTTTGATCTATTATGGGGATGAGATCGGGATGACGGGAGCCGCTGACCCGGATAACAGGCGTATGTTAAAGTTCGAACTTGACCCTCCTGAACAGGAACTTTTTAATTTTGTTTCCGGGCTGAACCATCTCAGGAAAAGATTCAGCAGTTTATATAAAGGATTGTATTATCCCCTTAAAGTTGAAAAAGATCACCTTGTCTATTTAAAAATTGATTATGATGATATTTTTATGATCGGTGTTTCGAAAGATGAGATAAAGGAAATGACCATCGAGTTCCCTTCCTGGCTTGGTATAAAACGAATAAAAGATGTTATAAAAAAATTGAACATCGATGTAAAAGATAATAAGATAAAAGTCAAAGATTTTAATTATTTCATTTATCAGGTCCTGCCTTAAGCTGGATCATCGTTGACAGAAAGGAGAGGGATATGGAGTTTCATTACGAAGGCATCGACTACAGGGATATCAATCATTTTATCACAGATCTTCAGAATCACCTTCTTACTATGGTGGAGATCTATAATGAATTTGTGCAAACCGCTGATATTGTGACAGATGAAAAAGAAGTGGAAAGGGTCAGGTTAGAGACAGCCGCAAAACTGCAAAAGGAGCTGCAGAAACTGAAAGACCGCCTGGATTTTGTGACCGACAGGGACAGGGTACCGGAAGCGGCGCTGGAGGATGCCAAAGTTAAACTGAATCAATTCAAGAATCTCTGTTCCTCCCTTAATTTTATCAAGGATACAGAGGGTGATCTTATGCATCTGGTGGATTATTATCAGAACAGGATCCTGGAAAAAAATATTGCCATAACAGGAAGGATCTTTAAAAGAAAAAAATAGTTTTTATCTTCATTATTGACTTTTCGTCTCCTTTAGATTATTTTTCAAAAACAAAAGTTATCAGTGATATTTCAAGAGAGAAAAAGAATGGATAAACTGGAATTTGACGGTATTGTTTTTCGGGATATACATGAATTTGTCGCTGATCTGAGTAATATCCTGACGCAGATGATACAGATATTCAAGGATTATCTGGGCCAGGCTGAACGGCTGGCTGAAGGAGAAAAAAGGAATCAGTTAAAAGCCCTCACCTATGAAAAGATTCTGCAACTTCAGGACCAGCTGATAAAAAAATTAGAATATGTTACGGATAGGACAAAAGATCACATTACCAAGGACCTGCGACCCAAGCTGATGCAGTTCAAGATACTGTGTCAGCACTCGGACCTTACAAAGAACACAGAAGAAACGATTGAGCAACTCGTCGACAGTTATCAGAATCGCGTACTGGAGAAAAAAATAGCCATAACCGGCAAGATCTTCACCAGGAAGAAGGAATAGAAGCCTGCGCCTTATTCTCTAATCATCAATATAAAAGAAAAGTCCCACTTTGACCAGGGCCTGGTCAAGATCATCGATCCATTTGATATGGCCATGAATGTTCTTCATATTCCCCACAGTGAGTGTCAATTCCTCATCTTTACGAAAAGGAAAAGGTTTACGGAACACGCCGCATACTCCGTGAAAGGATTCATCGCGGACCAGACCCATGACCTTTAGATGTTCTTTTTTATTTCCCTTTGATTGCAGCTCAATAAGATGTTTATCCTGGGGAGTACTGCGTTTATATTTTCGCCGTTCTTTCATTAAATCCCTTTAAAAAACAATAGACATACTGAATGATAGTCCGGTAAATATGTCCACGAAATCTTTTTCTCTGATCTTATTCCCTTGAGCATCCTGACCAAAATCTCCCCCTTCATCGGAAAATCTCATCGTACTATCCAGATATTGGTAGCGGAAGCCCAGTAATAATATGGCATTGTTACCCGCAATGATGCCCACAAAGGGTTCAATTGTATAACCATTTTGATTCAGTTCTAATTTACCTTGATCCCCCGCTTGGTAAAACATGGGTTTCTGTTCTTCATAATCGGTTCTTTTCATGGGACCGTAGGTTCCTGACAGTATTACGTAAGAAATATTGGCGCCAAAAGTGAAAATTCCCGTGTTAAAGCTATAACCGGCACCGAACCCGGGTCCTCTCACATCAGCCGGCATTTCCGTTGATTCAGCCTCTTCGATGTTATAGATCATATTGGTTCTGGTTACAACGGTAAATTGTCTTGTTTCAATATTGGCCAGCTGAGATTTGTATCCAACAAATATTTTTAACTGGGAAACAAGGCGGTAGGACAGAGATATATCAATATCATAACGGTCAATGTTGATGGTCTCTGACTTGTATGCATTTTCATCATTCGCAGGATTGCGGGTTTCCCAGTTGTTTCCCTCAGCCTTAAAGTGGCCATAAAATAGAGCGGCCGAGAGCCCAAAATCCATATATAAAATACTGAAGGTTGGGCCTGACATAATGGCCGGGTCTATTTCAAAAAATGTATAATAAGTGGATGGATTTAATTTATCGGTTAAAAGATCCTTAAAAAAGGGATCCCAGTTAACATACCACATTTTTGTGCCCACAGCGACATTTTGAGCGTTCAGAGATGAAGCAATAAAAAACATTAAAAGCAGATTGAGCAATAGAAATTTTTTCATAGCAATTTACTCCTTTGGATTAGCATTATTAATATGAAAATAATATATTTTAT
>JAFGFC010000058.1 GCA_016931325.1 Spirochaetota bacterium
GAGCCGGCAGGGTCAATACACTCTTATTATTATCAGTCTTTATCTGTTCATATATTTATTGGATTCACTTTACTGGCCCGCTTTCAGGACGATCGATGATAAAAAAATATATAAAGGATCAGTTACTGTTCTTGATATGATCTATCGACCGGCCAAGGAAGAATCATATTCATCTCCTTTTTCAAAATATCAATTGAATGAAAACAAGATGAACAAAGGCTTTCACCCTGCCGGCACCAATATCAATGGCGAAGATATATTGAAGAATGCCTTGAAGGGGATAAAGATCGCTTTTACCATTGGAGGTTTGACCACGCTCATTATTCTGCCCATCGGTATTTTCTTCGGTCTCATAGCCGGTTATTATGGCAAGAAGATCGATATAGGGGTTACTTATGTTTATTCTACCCTGATATCCATCCCCGAGATACTATTATTAATTGCCCTTATGAATATTTTTGGGAATGGTATTTTACAATTATGTGTGGCATTGGGGATCACCAGCTGGGTGGGACTGTGTCGTATTGTCAGAGCCGAGACCATAAAACAGAAAAATATGGAATACGTTCAGGCAGCTCTGGCCCTGGGCCATTCACATTTAAAGATCATCATAAAACATATACTGCCTAATGTTATGCATATCGTACTGATCACAACTATTTTACGATTCAGCGGCCTGGTCATGGCAGAGGCGGTTTTAAGCTACCTGGGGCTGGGAGTCCCGCCGGATATGCCCAGCTGGGGGATCATGATCGATCAGGCCAGGTTAGAACTGGCTCGAGATCCGGTCATATGGTGGAATATTGGGACGGCATTTTTCTTCATGTTCATTCTGATCCTTTCGGTTAATTATTTTGGCGATGTTGTCAGAGATATCCTGGATCCAAGGACAAGAGAGAGTAAAACTTAAAATGTCTATTTTAGAAGTAAAAGGATTAAGAACTTATTTTAATATTTCCGGAAAAACAGCCCGGGTCGTGGATGGTATCTCTTTCTCACTGGAAAAAGGGAAAACCATGGCTCTGGTGGGTGAATCAGGTTGCGGAAAAACCATAACAAGTCTTTCCATAACCGGTCTGGTCCCCGAACCAAATGGTTATATTGCCGGAGGGAGTATTCAATACAAGAACAGGGATCTCACAAAATTACACTACAGCCAGATGAAAACGATCAGGGGAAGATGCATATCCATGATCTTTCAGGAACCCATGACCGCTTTAAATCCTGTTTTTACTATTGGAACACAGATCATGGAATCTGTTCTGGCTCATGAAAAGATCCCTGTACCTGAGGCCAGAGACAGGTGTATTAAGATGTTAAAGGAGGTGGGTATCCCTGCTCCTGAAATGCGGTTTTTAGAATATCCCCATCAATTATCAGGCGGCATGAAACAGAGGGTCATGATCGCAATAGCCCTTATAACCAATCCGGATATTCTGATCGCTGATGAACCCACAACAGCCCTTGATGTTACTATTCAGGCTCAGATCATAGATCTGTTAAAAAAAATGCAAGCTCAATATGGAACTTCACTTCTTTTAATTACGCACGATCTGGGTCTGGTCGCGGAAATTGCCGATACCATTACCATTATGTATGCGGGGAAAGTGGCAGAGCAGGGTGATGTGAACAAGATATTTAAAAATCCTTCTCATCCCTATACAGTGGGACTATTTGGGAGCCTTCCTTATATGCATTCCCCGGGTGAGAGATTACATTCTATAAAAGGCGTCGTTCCTCAGGCTTTCGATTTTCCACCGGGATGTCGTTTCCGGACCCGGTGTCCTGAGGCAAAGGATATTTGTAAAAAAGAGCCGGATTTAAAAAAAATAAAAAATGGCGTGACCTGCGCGTGTCATTTCAGGAAATAACAGGAATCAGATGAACAAAGAATTGATAACCATAAAGAACTTGAAGGTATACTATCCTAAATACAAAGGAGTCTTGCGCAAAGTAGCTTGTTATATAAAGGCGGTAGACGATGTTTCATTCGGTATTCATCAGAAAAGCACGCTGGGGCTGGTAGGTGAATCAGGCTGTGGTAAAACCACTGTGGGTAAAACAATTCTGTCATTGATCCCGGCCACATCCGGTCATATCTTTTTCAAGGACAAAGACATTACCCATATTCAGGAAGAAGAAAGAAAGGAACTGGCCCGGAAGATACAGATCATTTTTCAGGACCCCTATGGAAGTTTGAATCCAAAAATGATGATAGGAAAAATAATCGATGAAGCGATCAATATCAGGTATCCCAACCTGTCCGGAGAGGAAACATCACATAAAACATGTCAGATCCTGAATAAAGTCGGATTATATGAAGATGACTATGGAAAATACCCGCACGAATTTTCCGGTGGGCAGAGACAGAGGATCGGTATTGCCAGGGCCATCGCTGTTGAACCTGAATTTATCGTCTGTGATGAATCTGTCAGCTCTTTAGATGTCTCCATTCAGGCTGATATCCTGAATCTGTTAAAAGATCTGCAGACAGAGAAAAACCTGACCTATCTTTTTATTGCTCATGATCTGTCCGTTGTAAAATATATTTCGAGCTATATCGCTGTTATGTATCTGGGTCATATTATGGAATATGGTTCCCGTGATGTGATCTTTCGAAAAGCCCTTCACCCCTATACCATCTCTCTTTTAAGCGCTATTCCCAAACCGGATCCATCGAAAAAAACGCAAAGGATCATTTTGAAAGGAGATGTCCCGTCACCGATCCACAAGCCTTCAGGATGCCCTTTCCATACCCGGTGCTATATGAAAAAACCTGAATGTGACAGGATCATTATTCAGCTGAAAGAAAGAGACAAGGGACATTGGACAGCCTGTCCGTTCAATTAACTATATTATTATGATTTTATTGAATATAAGAAAATGAAAAAGATAACTTTTATTACAATGTTATGGTTGCTGCTGATCCCTCTGTCGGTCTCGGGAATGACTATAAGATTTATAATTTTCTCTTCTTCCGAATGCCAGAGCTGTTTTAAATTGAAACAGCTTCTCCTGCCGGAGTGGGAAAAAGAATTCAATGTCAAATTTGATTATCAGGATCATGATATTATAAACAATATAAAGAATTTTGAATTTATGTTAAATATCCGGGATCATTTTAAAAAAGAAAAATCGGATATACCCGTCGTGGTCATTGAAGATCAGTATATGTCCGGTTTGATAGAGATAAAAAAAAGATTTCCGGATATGGTAAAGAAAATAAAGAAAGAAAACAAAAGTACAGAGTATTTCAATCTGAACAGTATTGAAAGAACGGAAGATTTTGTTTCTCTGGCCCTGTTGCCCGTTCTATATGCGGGACTTGTCGATGGTATTAATCCCTGCGCCTTTGCGACCATTATATTTTTAATATCGTATTTGGGATATCTTGGGAAAACCAGAAAGAAGATCCTCTTAACGGGAATATCCTATACTATGGCTGTTTTTATTACTTATCTATTGATCGGGATGGGCCTTTTGCACAGCATCATGAACCTCCCTGTTTTTTATAAAATATCTATTTTTATTAATATCGCCATCGCGTCTTTTACGTTCGTCCTGGCATTTTTGAGTTTGAAAGATTATTTCCTGGCCCGGCAGGGAAGGGCAGGGGATATGATCCTGCAGCTACCCAGATCCTTGAAGCAGAGGATCCATAAGAATATCCGTGAAAAGACCACTTCTCCTTCTTTGATCATTTCAGCTGTTATACTGGGATTTATGGTCTCGCTTTTTGAACTGGCCTGTACAGGGCAGATCTATCTGCCGACCATTATCTATTTGACAAAAGAACATGATGTAACAGGATATCTGTATTTAGTGATATATAATCTGATGTTTATCCTGCCTCTTGTGATCATCTTTATTCTTTTCCATTCAGGTCTTTCTTCAGAAAAACTATCCGGTTTTTTTCAGAAAAATATTCCACTGATCAAATTCCTCACATTTATCTTATTCATGGCTCTGGGAACGATACTTTTACTTTCAGTTTTTTAAATTAAAAAAATTCCTGATCCTATCTACATCAGGATCATTGGGCCTGACCTGAAGGGTTTGAAGGCCCAACGAGGCGGCGGCTTCAAGATTGACCACCGTATCATCGATCAAAAGTATTTCCCCGGGGCTGGCTCCCAGGTCATCGATCATATATTGAAAAATCCTTTTATCAGGTTTTAAAAGATGCAGTTCATAGGATAGATACAGTTTGTCAAACGGATCAAAATTAAATATTGTTCTTATATAGTCAAAATGTATCGGATTCGTATTGGAAAGCAGACTGATATGGTAGCCCCGTCTTTTTAATTCATCGACAAGGTTCTCCATAAGATCGAATTTCTTTCCGATATAATTTATTTTAAATTTATCGACGAGCTTTTCCAAACTCAGGTTTATTTTGAAATCATTTATCATCTGTTGAAGGATCAATTCAGATTTTTCATTTCCCAGCCCTATCCTGTCAGCATAATGATCAAGATCTTTCAACGGTTTTAAAGCAAAAGATGTCACGCTGTCAATAAATTTCTGCGGAAAAACCTCAATAAGAACGCCCCCCAGATCAAATGTGATGAAATTATAATTCGTTTTCATAATCGATAATGATCCCTTCCCCTTTCTTTAAATACCCTCCCTTCAGCACATGGGCAAATATACCTTCTTTAGGCATCACACAGTCACCCATCTGTTCGAAGATAGAACATCTATCCAGACATTCCTTTCCGATCATGGTGA
>JAFGFC010000059.1 GCA_016931325.1 Spirochaetota bacterium
CATTTTCTGAAGAGGCTAAAGCGGCATAGTAATAGAACAGCGATGCTTTTTCTTTTTCTAAAGCCTTTTGAAACCAGAACGCGTCCATTTTCTTGTTATCAGGAAAGTTGCCTGTAATAAAATAATAGTAACCCAGGAAAAATTCTTTTAAGAAAGGTATCTTCTCTTCAAGATCAGGAAAACTTTTTTCTTTGATGGCGACAGGATAGGCCGGTTGTTTACTATTATCCTGCGGAGTGAATGTTTCAGAACCTGTCAGAACAACCTGAAAGTCCACCGGAAAGATCCTGAAATAAAGCTCAAAGTTCTGGTATTCCTGAGAGAGCTTTAAAAGAATTCTATTCAATCCCTTATTTAAGAAAACCCTGAATTTTTCCTGATCAAAATATCCTTTCCTGTAGATATCGTTTTTATTGATCAAACGGTCATTGATCCATAACATATAGCCATCATCGGTCCCCAGGGCAACGGTATAATATCCTGATTCAGGTACTTGAATATAGGTAAGCAAAAAAGCCAGGCTGTTTTTTTCAGGGGTAAGATAATTATTGAGATCGATCGGCCCGCCCAGCGAGCTGTTTATCTTTCTCCAACGAAGGGGATGATAGGCTGATTCAGTATATGTTTTTCCAAGATCGATTTCAAATTCAGGGGGCAGGGTATAATCAAGGCCGTTTCGACCTTCATTCTTAAAAGGACCTAAAAGATACCACTGTGTGATGAATCCTAACTCATCTGATATCTTCAGGGCTTTTTCCCTCAGGGCTCTTTTTTCCCAGGCCCCCATTAAAAAATACATGGCCAGATCACGGCCTGATGAAGTATTGCCTTTTATATATTGTTGTAAAAAATCAAGGTATTCCTCTTCCAGTGATGTATCGATGGCCAGATAATTCATGAAATGAAGATAGATCTGAGATAGAAATTCATATTTTTCTTCCAGACGCGAAAGGATGCTTTTAAAAAGCATGTAACTTTTTTTGTAATCTCCCTTCATCTTGTATTCCAGGGCCTGTCCGGTCATTTCTTCTAATCCATAAGATTTGTCGCTATTTTTAGCTAAAGGGAAAACAGGATAAGAATCTTTTCGGGAATGGCTTGCGCAACTTGAGAGGAAGATCAACAGGGCAAGGATACCTAATTTAAATTTCATAGATTTAAGCGCGGGATCTTTTTTTCTTTCGGACGGTTTTTTTCATGGCATGTTTCAGGATATTATTGATTTCAGCTCCATCCAGGGATTCTTTTTCAAGAAGTCTGATCGCTATGGTGTCTAATAATTGATGGTGCTGTTTTAATAATTTTCTAGCCCGGTTTTGACTGTCCATAATGAGCTTTTTAATCTCCTGGTCGATGATCCGGGCGGTTTCCTCACTGTAATCCCGATGCTGGGCGATCTCCCGTCCCAGGAAGATATGCTCTCTTTCGCCGGCCACACTCAAGGGCCCGATCTTTTCGCTCATGCCCCATTCCCTTACCATTCTTGTGGCGATTTCCGTGGCTTTTTCAATATCATTTTTAGCTCCGGTGGTTATGGAATGGAACTTTAATTCTTCAGCCGCGCGGCCGCCCATCATCATAACAAGATTATCCAACCAGTACTCTTTGGGAAAATTGTGTTTTTCATCTTCCGGCAGATGCTGGGTCAAACCCAGGGCCCTGCCACGTGGGATGATTGTTACTTTATGAACAGGATCCGTATTTTTTAACAGCTTGGACAACAGGGCATGCCCGGCTTCATGATAAGCGGTCAACTTTTTCTCTTTTTCGCTTATGATGATGCTTTTTCTTTCCGGTCCCATTAATATTTTATCTTTGGCAAATTCAAAATCCTCATGAGTAATGAATTTTTTATTCCGTCTGGCAGCGATAAGGGCCGCCTCATTGACCAGATTTTCAAGGTCGGCTCCGGTAAAACCGGGTGTCCCCCTGGCAATTTTAGAAAGGTCAACCTTTTTTTCAAGAGGTTTTCCCCGGGCGTGAACTTTCAGGATCAACTCACGGCCTTTCATATCCGGCATATCAATGACAATCTGTCTGTCAAACCGGCCCGGCCGCAGTAAGGCGTTATCCAGAACGTCAGGGCGGTTCGTGGCTGCAATGATGATAATACCCTTATTGCTGTTAAAACCGTCCATTTCCACTAAAAGAGCATTCAGTGTCTGCTCTCTCTCATCATGACCGCCTCCAATTCCAGCTCCTCTATAGCGACCGACAGCATCGATTTCATCGATAAAAATGATACATGGCGCGCTTCTCTTACCGCGTTCAAAAAGGTCCCTGACCCTTGAAGCCCCTACACCCACGAACATTTCCACAAAATCAGAGCCTGATATAGTAAAAAACGGTACACCCGCTTCTCCGGCAATGGCTCTGGCTAAAAGGGTTTTTCCTGTGCCGGGAGCTCCTACCAACAAACACCCCTTAGGGATACGGGCTCCCAGTTTGGTAAATTTCTTGGGGTCTTTAAGAAAATCGATAATTTCTTCCACTTCTTCTTTGGCTTCATCAATACCGGCCACGTCGGTAAACGTGACCTTTGATTCTTTGGGAGAGAACAATTTGGCTTTACTGCGACCGAAAGAAAAAACTTTGTTTGCCGGGCCTCCCTGTGACTGCCGGAAAAACAGATTCCATATCAATATAAGAGGCAAAAGAATGATCAGAATATTGAAAAGGCCGCTGAAAAATGAACCTTTACTCTCCTTGTCGATCCCAAAGACCTTCACCCGATTATTGACAAGAGTCGTAATAAGGTCAGGGTCATTATAGGGAATGGTTGTATGGAAATATTTTTTATTATTATATCGTCCGTTGATATCACTGCCTTCAATGGTAACTTCCGCTATATAGCCTCTCCGGACTTTGGAAAGGAAACTGCTGTAAGGCAGCTCCTCTATAGGCGGTTTGCGGGTTTGAGCGACAAGATACAGAATATAGACAAAGATCAAAGCGACAAGTAACATCAGGGCTAAATTTTTTCTCTGTGCTTTCATGACACCTTACTTTCAAAGTATAATTTAATACATTTTTTTCTTTTGTCCAATATTTTATACTTGTCGTTTATCCTGGCTTCAAGGTTTAAGGGAAAAATTCCGGGATAGACAGCCGCGACCTCATTATTAATTTCGACAAGGGGGATAAGAGAACGTAAACAGGAAGGGATTTTGAGGTCGATAAAGAGTTTTTTTAGCAGGGTCGGGTAAGACGTATTCATCAGAATGATCTTATCCCCGCCTTTTTTTGTCCTTATAACAAGTGTTTTGTTTTCAGGAACGTTGAGACAGATCTTGTTCTTTTGCCCGAGATCATTTGCTGATTCCCATTCACATGACACCCTCAGGCCTAGCGGTTTGATGAAAATCTTCCGGCCAGCCCTGATCGAAAGGGAGTAAGGTTTTATCTCTTCTTTCAGCGTAAAGATTGAATAATTATCTTTGGAAAAGTACACGATATTATCTTCACTGAAACTTTGCAGTCCTTTCTTAATACTCTGGGCGGTGTTCATGATCTGATGATAGGAGGATTTACCCTTGCCTAATTCATCAAAGGTATACCTGATAAGCCTCTGGATCAGGGGGATACTATATTGCTTTATATTAACCGGGAAAATGAGCCTGTATAATCCCTTCTCGAACCGGATTTGTTTCAGGATAGAGTTTTCCAGCTCTTTTAAAAAAAGATCTTCCCCATACAGGATCCCCATGGTCTGTAATAATCCGGCTTTAAAAGGATGATAGGTCTTTTCAATAAACGGGATAATCCTCTGCCTGATAAGATTACGGGGAATCTTTGTATTAAGATTGGAGGTATCCAATCTGGCTTGAAATCGTGTTTGATTCACATAGTCTTCTATTTCGCTTCGAAATGTTTCAATAAGGGGACGAACAATTTTATCGTTAACCGGAGGGATCCCGCTTAAAGCGGAAGTCCCTTTCCCGTTTAAAAAAGCTAAAAAGAAATTTTCGATTGTATCGTCAGCATTATGGGCTGTAGCGATTTTGGAAGCTTTGACCTCACGGGCTGTTCTTAGAAGAAAAGAATATCTTTCCCGGCGTGCTATTTCTTCCAGTGAGATCTTTTTGTCCTGTTTCTTTAGGTCCGGGATGGGCACCTTGCCCCGGATCAAACGTATTCTTAAGGATCTGGCCAGGTATACACAATAGGATTCATCATCATCAGATTCTTTTCCTCTTATCCCGTGATTGAGATGAGCCATGATCAGACCGATCTTGAGAACATTCTTCAGGTTATTCAGGATCAATGTCAGTGCCGTAGAGTCATATCCACCCGATACGGCAAGCAGAACAAGATCATTTTTTTTGATCATGGAAAATTTCTTAATGGTTCTTAATACTTTTTCTTCTGTTGAATTCATTCATCGCCTTGTCAACGGAATATTTGAGGATCACACTGATCATTTCAGGTATGGCATCAAGCACCGGCTCGATCATTTTAACTTCATCAACAGTAAAATCATTCAGGACATAATCTTCAGCCGGAAGAAAGGGGGGTGGAGATCCTATTCCGATCCTTAACCGGATAAAATCATCCCGGTTCAATGACCGGAGTATTGATTCAATACCTTTGTGTCCGCCTGAAGACCCCTGCTTTCTGATGCGAATCGTTCCCAGAGGAAGATCAATATCATCATGGATCACAATAAAATTTTCCGGACTGATCCTGTATTTAGCCAGAGTACTGAGGATGACCGTACCGCTCAAATTCATATAGGTAAGCGGCTTTTGCAGAACGATATCATGCCGTGATCTTCTTCCCAAGCCGATACGAGATTTTTTATACTGGGCATCAAGGGGGATTTTAAAGGCTTTAGAAAGCACATCCAGGGCCATGAAGCCAACATTATGTCTGGTCAGTGTATATTCCTTCCCGGGATTTCCAAGCCCCGCTATTAAAATCATAATCGTTATTTTTTATCTTTTTTATCTCTCTTGTCTTTTCCTTCGCCTTTTCCCGGGGCTTTGACTTCTTCCTTCTTCTCTTTACCGTCTGTTTTTTCTTTGCCTTTTTTCTTTTCTTCGCCTTCCGCTACTTCGCCTTCCGCGGCTTCGCCTTCCACGGCTTCGCCTTCCGCTACTTCGCCTTCCGCGGCTTCCGCGGCTTCTTCTTCTTCAGCACCCACACCGGCGGGTAATCCGATAGTCAGGATAACCTGGTCAGGTTTGTCCAGAACACGTATGCCTTCGCGGATTTGTAGATCACTGACGTGGATCGAATCACCAATTTGAAGGTTTGTGATATCTGTAGTAATAAGCTCCGGAATATCTTTGGGCAGACACTCGATATTCAATTCCCACATAAAGTGTTCAACAACACCACCCATTTTTACTCCTTCGGGACTACCTGTCAATTCAATGGGGATCTTGATGTGAACGGTCTTTCCGGCTATCAGCTCGATCAGGTCAATATGAATGATCTTGTTCGTAACAGGATCGTACTGAATGGCCTTTAAAAAGGCATCCTTTTTGTCTTTTTTATCAATGTTGATGTGGATCAAAAAGTTATCATGCCGCATATTATACAATTTTTCCACTTCTTTATAAGAGAGTTTTATTATTTTTAGTTCACCTCCATAAAGTACGGCCGGGATGTAATTTTGAGCTCGCATTTTTTTTATCTTATTCTTTCCTTTTTCTTCCCTTGTTATGGCCTCGATATCAACATATTTCATTTCTTATCACCTCTTCTTAAATTAATAAACTATGATAGATATAAAGTAGTTCATTGTTTATCGTTTTTAAGAAAGATCAAACCAAAAACGAAGAACAATCAACTATTTAATATTTACCTTTAGTTTCATAATATTCTATTCCAAAAAAAGTTCTCCCAGGGGTTTTTCAATATGGATATGATAGATCGCCTGAGCGAACATGTTTGCTACACTCAGGACTTTTATCTTGGAGCTCTTTTTCCTCAGGGGTATTGTATCTGTTACATACATCTCCTTAATGACAGATTTTTCAATTTTATCAATAGCGTTGCCGGATAGGACCGCGTGCGTACAACAGGAAAATACTTCTATCGCCCCGCTTTTTTTAATAGCCGAAGCGGCATTACAGAGGGTACCGGCTGTATCAACAATATCATCCACCAGAATCGCTTTTTTGTTCTTTACCTCGCCCACAACGTTCATCACTTCCGACACATTCGCCTCTTTTCGCCTTTTATCAATAAAAGCGATCTGGCAACCTATACGCTGGGCATAGAACCTGGCTCGAACGATTCCCCCTGCATCAGGAGAAACGACCACCCAGTTCTTTGGATCCTTTACCTTTGAAAAATTCTCTATGAAAATCGATGCGGCAAAAAGGTTATCCACTGGTATATCAAAAAATCCCTGGATCTGATCAGAATGAAGGTCCATGGTTAAAAGCCTATGGGCTCCTGCCGCGATCATAAGGTTGGCCATCAGTTTGGCTGATATGGGGACATGGGGCCTGTCTTTCCTGTCCTGGCGGGCATAGCCATAGTAAGGAACAACCAGCGTGATCCTCCTGGCTGAAGCTCTTCTCAGAGCATCTGTTATGATCAAAAGCTCCACCAGATTATAATTGCCGGGATTACAGGTCGGTTGTATCAGAAATACATCTTTTCCCCGCACATTTTCCTGGATCTGGACAAAGATCTCGTTATCGGCGAATTTTTTTATTGTGATCTTACCCAGTGCAATCTGCAGGTGGTTCGCTACTTCCCTGGCCAAGGCCTGATTGGCTGTGCCGGAAAAAATCTTGTATTGTTCCATATAATATTACCTTTTCCAAAGGTGAACCAATATATAACTTTATCAATTATTTGTCAAATAGTTTATTCCATATATTATTTAAAATAAATTCTTTTACTATGCCAGGTTCAACTTTTTTACAGATTTCATAATTTCAAGTTAAATGCTATTTTAAAATGAAATATCAGATAGTTGTTCGTTCATCGTTTATTTTGTTATTGAACGAAAAACGTAAAACAAAAAACTACCAATAAATGTCACAAAATTAATAATCAATATGTATGGGGCGTAAATAATAGTCAAAGATTTTCCAATTCCCATTTCTTTTTATAATGGTAAAAGTCTCTTCTGTGTGCCCCTTTTTATACATGATGTCTGTAATGACAGCCAGCATTTTACCGCTGGAAGGCCCGCAGGAGATATTTTTTCGCCAGGATGATCTTTTTACATTGTATTTGACCATCGGTCCGAATTTTTTCGCATATAATTCTTCCTGGTAAAAAAAACTTTCATAGGGATTGTTTTTGACAAACATCGGATGAAAGAGCGCGTACATTCTGGTATAATCCTTTTGAAGCCTTAATTGTAAAAATTCATCAATTAAAGAAAAGGCCTTATCCGGCTTGGGCATGCAGCTTGAAAGAAGGATTGAACAAGTTAAACAGATTAATATTATCTTCATTTTATCATCATATAGACTTGAAATGAAAAATCAAGCAAAATCGTTCCGCTACACTTTCCTTGTTGACAAAATCCTGTTAGAATAGTATAATTACTCTATGATTCCCATCAAACGTCACAGGACAAGAAAAGTATATATAGGTGATGTTCCCGTAGGGGGCGGTTCCCCTATTACTGTTCAATCCATGACCAATACAGATTCCCATAATATAAAGGAATTGATTGAACAGATCCTGGAACTGGAAAAAGCAGGCTGTTCTCTGATCAGAATAGCCCTGCCTGATATGGATGCCTGTGATAGTATCCCGGCTTTAAAAAAGCGTATTCATATTCCCCTGATCGGAGATGTCCATTTTGATCACAGGATCGCTATAAGAGCCATAGAAAAAGGGATCGATGCTTTACGTTTAAATCCGGGGAATATCAGAGAAAAGGAAAAAGTGAAAGGAATTGTCAAACTGGCTAAAAAAAGAAAAATACCAATAAGGATAGGAGTTAATTCAGGCTCTGTGGACAGAAGAAAATATTCTTCGAACAGCCCGGAATCTCTGATTAAAAGCGCGCTGGACCATATAAAGATACTAGAAAAGGAAGATTTTTCAGATATTATTGTATCTTTAAAATCAACTGATGTATTAATTACCATAGAGGCTTATAAAAAATTTGCCACCTTGAGAGATTATCCTCTTCATATCGGGATAACAGAAGCGGGGACCCGGATCTATGGGTCCTTAAAAAGCGCTGTAGGGCTTGGTATTTTACTATATCTAGGATTGGGAGATACGATAAGAGTATCACTGAGCGCCTCCCCCGTTGAAGAGGTGACAACAGGATACAGGATCTTACGATCTTTGGGTATATACACCCGATCTGTTGAGGTTATTTCCTGTCCCACCTGTGCCAGAACAGCCTTTGATGTTGAAAATACAGCTCTGCGCATTGAAACACTGGTTTCCGGAATTCGAAAAAGGATGAAAATAGCCATCATGGGATGCCTTGTGAATGGACCTGGCGAAGCCCGTGATGCTGATATTGGCGTGGCGGGATCCAAGAATGAGGTGTTGCTTTTTAAGAAAGGCAGGCTGATAAAAAAGATCAGACCGGACAGGATTGAACAGGAGATTATGGAATGGATAAAGAAATCTTAATAAAGTCGTCCTGTTATGAAAAATTTGACATTTCTTTCACAATGGGGTATAATATTAATGATGTATAGGAAAATATTCCTGTCACTTGTTTTAATAGCCATGCTTGTATTGCCTCTTGGGGCACAATACTCTAAGGGGGTTCCTGCTGGTATAAGAATTACAAATTGGGCTCAGGTTTACCTTGGGACCAATCTTTATTCTTATACAAATATTGCTACTAATGTGATAGCTATTTATGGAATGAGTGATGTGACAGCGGATACACAGGGGAATATTTTTCCCGGCGGATTTATTCTTCTCACCAATTATGTCACAAATAATGCCAATACCAATATAATCCTTCGTATATCCCTGAGCAATTTTACAATGAATGGAGGTTACAGCGGATCTGACTGGCGGGCTACACTGTTAAATCTAACTTCTCAGACCGTTGTGGGGACGGCTTCCACTCAGGTCAGAGTTTCAACGAATTTGAGTTATGGTAACGTATTTTCATTCATTATTCGCGTGGAAACAGCGGCTGATTCCTATCCGGGTGATTGGGGCACGCTTCCTGTTGTTTTAAGTATGACAGGTGGTAATACTAACCTGTATGTGCGATATCAGGGTGATAACGGCAACTGGTATGGAGGTACCAATATACATCTTTATTATCCCCGCATTACTATCACAGGTCCCTATATTGTATTAAGGAAATTACTGGCCATATCCAATACTCCACCATATCTGGCTATGGGAGGTGTACCTGATATTCCCGTGCCGGATGCTGTTATTTCCTATACCAATTTATATGACAATGATGGCCTGTCAGGAGCGACTAATTTAATTATCATAGATACCATACCGCGACATACTGATTTTATTGTAGGTTCGATCAATTTAAATGTTCACAGTATTGCAGGAGCTAATTATGCAGTAGAATATTATAACAGGAATACCATGATCTGGGGATATGTACCGGCCGGCTCACCCCCTTATAATGCTGATCCCAATGTGGGGCGGATCAGGATAAGATTTACGGGTCCGTCTGTCGCGCCTAATGAAAATTCCGAAGGTACTGATACCATCGGGATTGCTGATGGAGATGTTCCTGATCAGGATGCCGGTCGAATGTGGTATAAAGTGGTCGTGCATCGGAGAGAATGATGAAAAAAATAATTTTTATCATTATCCTTTTTATGATCTTTCCTCATCTGCATGCCCAGCTGACTAACCGGAGTTACTGGGAGTATGGAGATGAATATTTGAATCTTTTTTCCAGTTCAAACAGCCTCATCACTAATTTTTATAAATTCCTTGTTACTTATGAAAACTGGTATCAGGATATAAATATAAATCGCGTCAGCACGATCAATGCCTTTCCCGGGGATAACCTCTATTTACGTCATTATATATATAACGTGGGAGATATTAATGAAACGCAAGGGGTCAATTTAAGGGTAGGGACAACCAATACGAATTTTAATATACGCATTTACGAATCTACGACCAATGTTATGATTACCAATACACCTCCTGTCAACTCAGGGGCCAGTACATCTTATATTGTGGCCTTGAGTGTTCCGACTAATTTTTCCGGCACCTTTACTTTCTGGATCACCAATACAGGTTCCACCAATGGACCTCCCTATCCGGCGCGAGTGATTGTTCAGCATACTTTGAATGTAATTCGATTGGGTGTGGCCCCTGTTCGAGCGACTGATCAGATCCATGAGGTTACTGTCTTTGATGGCACTCAACCACTGGGTAATCTGGATTCGACAATTTTTATAAGGATTCAGGGTTCCGTGCTTGATCCAGGCAGTGTCAGGCTTTATTATGATATGAACGGTACGCCGGATGGCTCTGCTCCCACCGGAGCGATAGATCGCAACAGGTCCATCACATTAAGCCGTGATGGTGATTATTGGATCGGTGTGATCCCCGCTACAGATCCCGAGGTGCAGGCGGGAAGCATGGTTAACTTTATTATAAGCGTTGACGGAAGATTATATGATCGAAACGGCATTGTTATCATAGGAGCCGTGTCTCCCTGGAGATATCCGATCCGTGAATATGCCACTCAACCTGAATCACCTTCGACAATCAGTATCAATAACAGATTTAATCCACAGGCCGGGGAAGAATATGCCGTTATTTATAAATTGAACCGTGGCTCTCATGTCAATATAAGTATCTATAACATCAGGGGAGAACTGGTAAGAAATTTAAAAAATGAGCAGCAGCCTCTTGGAAAGCATGTCGTAAAATGGGATGGCAAAAATGATGATGGTGAGACCGTGGCTGTAGGCTTGTATCTGGTTGTTCTGCAATCAAATGAATTTGGGGATATTAGAAAAGTTATTGTGGTGAACAGATGAAAAAGATAATTCGTATCAGTATGATCATTTTCATAACCTGCTTGTTACCGATCTCTTTTTTGCATTCAGCCGGGACAACGTCGGCCACGTTTCTTAAAATGGGGACAACCAGCCGGATCATCGGTATGGCCGAAGCCTTTACCGCCATTGCTGACGATGCTTCTTCTATTGGTGTCAATCCTGCCGGATTAGGGTATGTCGATAATCTGGAGATACTTTTCGCTCATCATGAATGGGTCGTAGACCTGGATTACGAATATCTGGCTGTTGCCAAACCTGCCTTTAAAGGGATAAAAGGCTATCAGGGTGTTTTAGGGGGAAGTATATTATATCTTCATCTTCCGCCATTTTATCAGTATGATGATTGGGGTGAAAGCGTAGGGGAATTAAGTGTCAATGCACTGGCTGTTACCCTGGGATATGGTCAGAAACTCGGTCCTTTTGCCTTTGGCAACAATCTTAAATTAATAAGGGAACAGGTTGATGATATATCTGAATTTGCATTTGGGATGGATCTGGGAGTTATTTATAAAGCCAATCTGCCACCTAAAAGGATTGGTGGATTTAATTTAAAAGGCAAGAGTCTATTATTTGGGTTAAGTCTTTTGAACGTTGGACTTGATAGAGGAATCGGGGGAGCTCCCTTACCGACCACTCTGAAATTCGGAGTAGGAAGTCAGATCTTTAATGGATTTCTGATAGATCTGGATCTTGAAAAACCCTTTGATAACAGAATAAGATTTAATTTAGGAATGGAGTATACGATCAAGGACCTTATCTCAATACGGGGAGGTTACCGGTTCTTTGGTTATGATGTTGATACCTTTACATTAGGGATGGGCATCAGATATTTCTTTGGTGATAAACTGATCAAGGCCTCTACCGCTTATGCCCCTCAGGGCCCGTTGAAAAATACGGCTAATTTAACAGTTCATTTAAAATTTCCAGGGAAGGTTGGCCTGGAGAACTGGAGAGTGGCCAATACCCTTTATTATCAGGGGATCTATTATTATACCCGGGGAGAACTTGATAAGGCCATAGAAATATGGGAACAGGTTCTCAAGATATATCCCAATCATGAAAAAGCCAGAAAAAAGATCAAAGATGCGCTGTATCTTAAAGATCTTAAGAAGATAGAAAAAGAAAAAGGGAAAGAATAAAAATCTAGTTTTCTTTAATACAAAAATTCCTGAGCTGTCCGATTTCTTCAATAATAATATCAATTTTATCCCCTGGTTTTATCGGACCAATCCCTTTTGGTGTGCCTGTTATAACAAGATCTCCCGGAAAAAGGGGCATAACAGCCGATATAAATTCTATTAAATGATGCACCGGGAAAATAAAATTGTTTGTGTTAGAGTCCTGTTTTATCCGGTCATTTACTCTCGCCTGTATTTGAAGATGATTAGGATTGAACCCCTTTTCCGGGATAAAAATCCAGGGGCCAAACGGGCAAAAGGTATTGAAAGATTTGGCTCTTGTCCACTGCCCATCACTTTTTTGCAGGTCTCTGGCCGTTACATCATTAGCACAGGTATATCCAAGGATATAAGAGTTCACCTCTTGCCTTTTAATTTTATAGGCTTCCCGTTTAATGACCACACCCAGCTCGGCTTCATAGTCGACCCTTTTTGAAGAAACAGGATAAATGATATTCGCAAGATGGCCTGCGGCCGATGAAGATGGTTTGAGGAACAGAATAGGATTCGATGGGATGGTCATCCCGAGTTCTTTCGCATGGTCTATATAATTAAGGCCGACAGCCACGATCTTTCCGGGGAAGGTCGGAGGAAGAAATTTGATTTTGTCAAGAGAGATGCCTTTTGATGATCTCTTGAAATTACCAAAAATATTTCCTTTGATGGGATAGACCGCTTTACCGTCTATGATGCCATGAAATATTTTATCTTTCTGTTGAAATTGACCCAGCTTCATAATTTTAAATTTAGTACATCGAGCATGGAAAAAAATCCATTTTTCTGTTTGTTAATAAAAACAGCGGCTTTGACCGCTCCTTGAGCAAATGTCATTCGACTATGAGCCCTGTGAGTCAATTCAAGACGCTCCCCGATACCGGCAAAAAGGACGGTATGTTCACCAACAATATCACCGCCTCTAACGGAAAGAATACTGAATTCATCCCGGCTTCTTTCTCCTACCATTCCTTTCCGTCCATAGATCTTATTTTTAATACCAAGGGTATCGGCAATGATCTCACCCAGTTTCTTGGCTGTACCCGAAGGAGAATCCTTTTTAAATCGATGATGGGCCTCGACTATTTCTACGTCAAAATTTTTCCCCAAAGATTTCGCTGTGAGTTCGACAAGCTTGAATAAAAGATTAACGCCCATGCTCATATTGGGGGAAAAGAGAACAGGTATTTTTTTAGCAGCCTTTTGGATCTCACTTATCTGCTGGTCGGATAACCCTGTCGTTCCTATGATAGCCGGTTTTTTATACTTTATATTCAATTCCAAATTTTCCATAGTGGCTTCCGGTATGGTAAAGTCAATAGTCACATTGGTAAAAGGGATCACTTCTTCCAGATTGGCTTTTATCGGTATATCATTTTTACCCATTCCTGAAATGACACCGGAATCCATACCAATATAATTACTGTCCGGTTTTTCGACAGCACCGGAAAGCTGAACCTGATCAGATTTTGAGATAGCTTTGATCAGATTTTTACCCATATTACCGCCAGCCCCCAGAACAACTGCCTTTATGATCATAATAATACCCCCTAATCAGGCGAGCCCCTTTACAGGGACGCTTCGTGCTCGTGAGCACTTCAGCCTTCAGGCTCGCAAAGGTTTAAAATAAATAACAGGATTATTATATTTGAACAAAGAACAATACAGTGTTAATCCCAAAGGTATAATATTTGAAAAATAAAGTCAATAAAAAGGTCCGGTAATTTAATTTTTAATACAGGCTAAGATATTTTAATTTTGTTATTGAAAAATTATAATGTCCTCACTGGGGGGAGGAAAGAGGAAAAGGCCTTCTATGGGGACCTTTTTCATTGACATTATTTTATTTCAAGGTATATTATATATTAGTATGACTTGAAGATTTCAAAGTGGTAAATTTTTTTTAAAAGAATAGCGAAACCGATTTAGGTAAAGAAAAATACAAAAAATTTTGTTTGGGAAGGGGTAAAAAATTAATTTATTGAATTTTTTAGAAAATAATGTATATATTCATTCAGAGCATGAAAAGATTTTCCATCATAATTCTTTTCTTGTCTTTCTTTTTGGAATTGCCTTCACTTTACAGTGCCATCTATTATGTAAAAACCAATGGTAATAATTCGAGCACTGGCTTATCCTGGGTTCAAGCATGGAAGACTATAAGTCATGCGGCTTCCAACGTTGTTTTTTCCGATATTGTCAATGTCTCTAATGGAATATATAATGAAAAGGTGTTTGTCTCCAACAGTGGCAGTCCAGGAAATTATATCACTTTCAGGTCATATAATCCCCATGGGACTGTTCTGGATGGCACAGGGTTCAGTTATGCTTTTTTTGTGACTAACAGAAATTATATTCGCATACAGGATTTTATCATCAGAAAAGCTGATCGAGCCGGTGTTTATATAACAGGCTCTTCGACAAACAATATTATTACAAATAATATTATCTGTTCGAATATTACATATGCGGGTATCTTATTAAATGGAGATAATGTAGATAA
>JAFGFC010000060.1 GCA_016931325.1 Spirochaetota bacterium
ACAAACCATATCTGGGGGAGTAATCAGATATACGGTATTTGCATTACTAATGGAGATAATAATATTATTAGATCAAACCAGATACATCAACAGAGCTGTGGAATATACTTTACCGGTACGGCATCAAGTAATTATATTCATACGAATCTCATTTATATCAACTCGGGTAAAGGGATTGTTTTATATGACTCGGCACAGTATAATGAAATGGTAAACAATGCCATATTCAATAATAATGAAGGGATCGCCATATACAGCAACTGTGAATTTAACAGGATATATAAAAATAGGATATACAATAATACCAATACAAGTGGGATATTTATTGATTCACGGTCCAATACCATTTCACAGAGTAACAGAATATATAGAAATAAATACGGCCTCACAATCGGTGGACCCAGGACAGAGGGATGGTATAATACGGTAGAGGAGAATCTGATCTATTCGAATTACAGGTATGGTGTGTATCTGAATGGGAACAACAATGGCAATGATATAAAGAGAAACAGGATATTCGGACCCTCGCAGTACAAGGGGGTCGTATTGGCGAATGCGGATGCCAACACAGTGCAATCGAACTGGATCTATCGAAACGATGAATCAGGGGTATGGGTGGATGGCTGGTGGAGCGTCAACAATATGGTCCTGAACAACAATGTCTATTCGAACAGCAGTTATGGCATAGAGGCTCTGGGTAATTATTCTCATGTTCGCGGTAACCGGGTGTATGGGCCGGGTCAGGATATTGGCATATATTACTATGCGTGGCGGGGAGACATTTCACAGAGCAATTATGTATATAAGAATGACAGGGCCGGTATCTTTGTTACTAACAGCGAAGAGAACGACATAAGGGAAAACAGTATATATTTAAATGGAACGAATGGGATATGGATCGTATCAGGCATGACAAATACAATAAAGCACAATGAGATCTGGTCTAATACAAGAAATGGGATATACATGAGCGGGGGATATGATATGACGATAAAAAGTAACAATCTATTTAAGAATGGCCTGGCCGGCTTATGGCTTGATGGAGTGGGGAAGAAATATTTTATAACCAATAATCAGATCAATTCAAATACAGCCTATGGCTTGTATCTTGATGGAGCAGGAACAAATATTATAATGGAGAATAGTATTTTTGGCTCTCAGGACCGGGGGATATATGTCAAAAGCGCTAATAATCTTATTAAAAGTAATCTGATAAGAGACGCTGTCTTAAGCGGAATCGTCATGACTAACTATGCCCCAAATACAAAGGTATTTCAGAATCGGATCGTGTATAACAAAACAGGTATAACTTTTAAGAACACGACCAGCTGCAGCCTTTTCAGGAATGCCATATTCCGGAACAGTGAAGAAGGGATCTTACTGGAGAATGGCGATGAGATTGAAATCATAAATAATTCTATAGCCAGCAACGGTTATGCAGCCACGAGAGATGGCCTGAAAGTGGATTCGTCATGTGAGGATGTGATCATAAAAAACAATATCATTGTTCATTCAGAAGGGTATGGACTGAATGTTGAAGGAGGAGGGAATGTAGATATTTTAACCTATAATGATATTTTCAGCAACCTGGCAGGAGATTACAATGGAATTACCCCGGGCACAGGAGCCATAACGAATGATCCGATATGGCTTTCTTATGAAGTAAATTCGAGTAATTTCCTGTACTTGTCCAATCAGTCACCTTGTATTGATACCGGTGATCCTGCAGATCCGGTACCTTCCCTGGGAGGACTTTATGTGGATATGGGCTGGAAAGAGTTTGAAAAGCCCATGGTACGTGTATTATTTTCCAAAAGTATTACCAACATAAAACTGGGAGGAGCGGATGAGGATGCTATACCGGGTACAACCATAGAATACAAGATCGTCTACAGGGTGATCAGCTATGGAAATGAAAATACGGATAAAATGATCATATATGATCATATAGATGACAATACGACGTATGCTACCGGCTATCTGGGAAGCGCAGCTGGATTTACACAGGAATATTCCACAAATGATGTTCCAGACCAGACGTATAATTCAGCCAACTATGATCAGACAAGACCGGCCAAAGACAAGATCAAATGGGTGAGATGGAAGAAGATATCTGAAGGCGGGGGGACTGAAAAAAACATATTTTTAAAGATAATTATTAAATAAATTACAAATTGCAGATTGATAAGAATATTAAACAATAATGATGATTTATCATAATCATATATTTTTCAAAACTAAATATTAATCATTTGTAATACCCCTTCGGGGCACTGCGTCTGAAATCTGTAATTGTAAAACAAAAATGTATTGACTTGGCCTTTAATTTTAATAAAATATATCATTACAAGAATGGATTCGAGGGGTAGAGGACCCTTAGAAATTGTCTCAAAGACAATTTCAATCCTGGAAATGCTACGCATTTCTCAGGGCCGGGAATTTCACACCTTGGAATTTCAAAGAAATTCCAGGTGCTTGACCCTGGAAATTGTTTAGCAATTCCACAGGGTAGAAATTCCTCGGGGCGCAAGGATTCAAGTGAGGAAAAAATAAAAGTGAATCTTTTCCCTTAACTCCAGGATTTGATAAAAAAGTCATTTATTTTTAAAGAGAAAAAAATATGCAAAAAGCCTTTGTATTAGATACCAATGTGCTTATCCATGACAGTGAAGCCATGTTCAGCTTTGCTGATAACAAAGTGATCATCCCTATGAGCGTTATTGAAGAGATCGATAATGTGAAAAAATTCAGGGATGACATCGGGTATAATGCCCGGCGGGTGACCCGGAACATAGATGAACTCAGAAAGAAGGGTAATCTTTTTACAGGTGTAGAGATCAATAAAGATGGGATTTTGAAGGTCATACCGGATAAAAAAGACGGAGACTGGCCTCCTGGCCTGGATAAACATAAAAAGGATAACCTTATCATCAAGGTGGCTTATGATCTCTTAAAAAAAGAGAAAAAGGTCATTTTTATAAGCAAAGACCTGAATGCCCGGATAAAAGCGGATGTGCTGGGTATCGACGCTAGGGATTATGAAAAGCAGAAAGTAAAAATAGATACCTTTGCGCGCGGGTGGATTGAGATATCATGTAAACCGGGTCTGGTCGATAGATTCTATAAAGACAAGCGATTAAAAGCAGAAGATTTGGTTTTATCAGAAAAGAAGAAATCGAAGGAGAAATATTATCCAAATTGTTATTTTCTGCTCCATGATTCTGCCACGGATAATAAAACAGCGATTGCCCGATATGACGAAAAAAATAACGAGATCATTCCTCTGGCCTATGATCTTAAGGCGGTATGGGGGATCAATGCTTTAAATCTTGAGCAGAGATTTGCTTTTGACCTTCTTTTAAATCCCAAGGTAAACCTTGTAACACTGATAGGGTCAGCCGGTACCGGAAAGACCCTGCTGGCTCTGGCCAGCGCTTTGAAACAGACTCTGGATGATAAAAATTATAAAAAGATACTGGTATCAAGACCCATTATCCCTCTGGGAAAAGACATCGGTTATTTACCCGGTTCAAAGGACGAAAAACTGAGCGTCTGGATGCAACCCATTTTTGACAATCTTTATTTTATTGTGAATCGCACAGGAGATATTGCCATGGGGGATTATAAGACCAAAAGATTTGGAGCCAGCGGTATCATTGATTATTTTATTGAATCAGGCATACTGGAACTGGCCGCTGTCACCTATATCAGGGGCAGGACCATACCGGATCAATTTATTATTATCGATGAGGCACAGAATCTTACTCCTCATGAAGTCAAGACCATCATCAGCCGTGTGGGGCACAACAGCAAGATTGTTCTGACAGGGGATCCTTTTCAGATCGATAACCCTTACCTTGATGCCGAAAGTAATGGGCTGATCTATGTGGCGGAACGGTTTATGGGTCAACCTCTGGCCGGGCATATCATGTTGAGTAAGAGTGAAAGAAGTCCGCTCGCCTCTATGGCTGCTGAAATATTATAAGATATGTTTTAAATAAAGGTTTAACGAATGATAAATGCCATTATGATCAGCATCGCCTGCCTGGCGATCATATCATTTATTCTTTATATTATCACTTCCCGTACAATGGTTAACTTGAGGGAAGTGAATAAACTGGTCGATGCCGGGCAGATGGAAAAGGCGAAAAATCTTTTACAGAGGGCCTTGTATAAAAAAAAGTTCAATCCGGATGCTCATTTTCTGATGGCCAGAGTATATTTTGCTCAATCCCTTTATGACTATTCCCAGGTAGAGATAAAATCCATCATTAAGAACGAGAAATATGGGATATACTGCCGCAAGGATGAACTGTATGATCTGCTGGCTGATTCCTATCTGAAACAAAATAAAACAAAAGAAGCCTATAACCATTTTCTTTCTCTGGCCAATTCAACTCCTGAGGAGTATCATATTATCATTAATCTTGGTAAAATATCCCTTGCTTTAAAGCAATATGAAAAAGGCATTGATTATTTTCAAAAAGCCCTGGATTTGCGTTCTGCCGACGCTGATGCTATGGCCGGTCTGGGTATGGCTTATTTTAACATGAGCGCCTTTGATAAGGCAAGGGATCTTCTGGATCAGGCCGTTAAAATTGACAGAAAGAATTTCCAGGCCCATTATTATCTGGGACTGATCTTACAGAACAAACAACTCTTTGATATGGCTATCGCGGAATTTGAGCGAGCTCAATCTGATAAAAATTTAAAATTACAATCTCTCTATAACCTGGCCCGATGTAATCAGGCGAAAGAAGTGTGGACCAAGGCTATCCAGTATTATGAAGAGGCTTTAAAGATAGTCGAGCAGGAGGATGACAAACTGAAGCATGATTACAATAAACGAATGGATTACGTCACACAACCTTTAATACTGGATATCCGTTACCAGCTGGCTGAAGTGTATCAGATCGATCGAAATTTTGCGGCGGCCATAGACCAGTGGCAGGAGATCGAATCTGTCAGCCCGGGATATCGGGATGTAAGTAATAAGATAAAGCAGAATATCCGTTATGGTAAAGACCGCATCCAGGATTTTCTTATTTTTAAAGAGATTGAATTTCAAAAAGTCAGTCGTTATATGATCCAGTATTTGGGATATATGGTAAAGAAACTTGATATGGTTGATAAGGAAGAGATCCTGGCTTTGGTCCAGGGTAGTGAAGTAGATGTATTTCCGGGCCAGAGTCTTATTATGGTCAAACGCGGATTTAATCCGGTGGGGGAGAGAGAAGTTGAAAGATTTTTTCAGATCATGAAGAAAAGAAATATTGAGAGAGGCATAATTATTTCGGCTAAAGGGATCTCCCCCAATGCCATACGATTTGCCCTGGATAAACCTGTTGAATTTGTGGGAAAGAATCAGGTCATGCGCTTATTGAAGAAGTATGAGTACAGGATATAAGCGTTCGACGTTGCTCCTTCGGAGCAATACGTTCGAAGTCGACAAACAGGATGTTTGTCGGATCAAATCCACCAGGATGGTTTGGATTTGATCACGACGTTTTTCAAATAAGAAAATTACTTTGGTGATGATTTTTTCAATAGTTTTTGAAACTCTTTGTCTTTCCGTAGATTCTTTAGATCTTCATCACTTTTCGCTTTTTCGACAAGTTCCGGTGAAAAATATTTCAGACCTTTCTTAAAGTATGCGAGAGCCTCTTTATTATCGCCTTTTTTAGAATAAGCGCAGGCTATATTATAATAAGCGTCACCAAAATCATTTTTTAATTGGATAGCTTTTTTAAATTGATGAATAGAATTTTCAAAATTATCCTGAGCCAGATCAATGATTCCCAGATTATTAATGATACGCGGATCATTCGGCCTGAGACCAGATGCCAGATTCAGTTTCTCTTTGGCCTTGCTGTAATCTTTATTTTGGAAGAATTCCGCAGAAGAAACCACAAATTCATTGACCTGCTCAAGAGATTGAAGTAATCTCTCGGCTTTTCTCTTGAAGGAGCCTTCTTTTTCTACATACTGTTGATAAAAATAAACAGCCTGCCGGTAATCTCCAAGGAATATATCATCAGATAAAAGCCCCAGCTTGAAATAAGCTTCTATCATTTCTTGATTATCCGGATCCACCTTGACGGCATAGAGCAGATGATTATAAGCTGTTTTATACGATTTTTCATTAAAGAGAGCCATTCCCAGAGAATAGTGGGCTTTGGCATAATGGGGGATGATCTCGAGAGATTTTTTAAACCAATCTATGGCTTTTTGAAATTTTCCTTTTTTACCGCTCTGGACACCCTGGTTATAGTAATTGACCCCTTTTTTTATTTCATTGTATTCTTCATCCGTTGTCTCATGCCGTAAATTCGCTATATTTTTCACCATGGTCCTGACATCCTCAGATTTTTCTCCGCCTTTCTCCATATATTTCAGATAATACTTTATAGCATGGAAAAAATCTTTCTGGAACTGCTCATAGATCAGGCCTATTTTATAATATCCCTCTGTAAAACCGGGATTCTGTTTTATGGCTTCTGTGTACTCTTCAATGGCTTTATCGTACTGTTTATTCTTTAAAAAAACGCGGGCTCTTTTCTGATGGTCTTCGTCATCCCCATACAGGTTGACTATAAAACAAAGAGCCAGACTGAGTATCAGAATTTTCTTCATATTTTTCTCCTGTAACCGTGATCGATATAGATGGAATATACTCTTTTTTAAACCCAATTTCAATAAAAACCCTCCCCCCCCGATGAGGATACTTGAATATTATCTATAAATTCTGAAAAATTAAGTTTTTCTGAAATAAGAAAAACTTGAAATTTTTCAGAAAAGATTAATAGTAAAATAACCGAATTCCTTGACTTTAGGCCTGCAAAATAGTATTAATTTACTATGCAAAAACGGGTATTATTTACTCTTTTATTTATTTTATATATTTCAAGTTATCTCTATTCAAAATACTGTCATTTCTGTTCCAGTTATCTGACTGATGAAAAGACCATATGCCCCTACTGTCAGAATCCTCAAAAAAAGCCGGGGAATGAGAATGAAGCCTGTTCTGCCTGTAAAGCGATCAATGCTGATAACAGATACTGTACTAACTGTGGTTATTCATTTTACTATATGCACGACGAATTCAAACAGGCCGTAATTGACTTTTATCAGAAAAAATATAATGCGGCTCTGACTCATTTGGACGGGATATTAAAAAAAGATAAATATTTTTATCCTGCCATAAGATATAAAATAAACACTTTAATATTAACCGGTCAGTTCCAACAGTATTACCATGAAATAAAAAGCAAAGCTCAGTCAAGTCAGGATATTTCGTTATTATATACTCTCGGGTATGTCTATTTGATGAATAATGAAAAGGATAACAGTTACGCTGTTTTTAAACAGGCTCTGAAAGAATATCCCCAATTCAGCGAAGTCCATATGGAAATATACGAGATAACGAAAGATCCAACGTATCTTGAAAAAGCGATAGAAGACAAACCTTCTTATTATCTTCCCTATATTAAAATTTCTCAATCTTTGTTTCAAGAAGGAAAGTATGAGATGATGGGTGATTATTTGTCCTATGCGTTAACTCTTTTCCCCTATGACTATGAGATCTGGTATTTAAAAGGCCGTCTGGAATATTCGACCGGAAATTTTAATACAGTGACCATGAAATACTATAAAAATTCCATAAAATACAATCCTTTTTTCATGCCGGCCTATTATTATCTGGCTCGATTATATCTTCAGAACAATAATGTTCTGGATGCTTTGAAAACATTCAAGTATATTATTGATCAGAATGATCAGGATGAGATCACCATGCTTTCCCTTTATTACAGCGCCAAACTGATCGACCGTGTTTTACATTACGACCTTTTAACTCTGGAAACCTCTTTAAAAGATAGAGATTATTTAACCTATTATAAAAAAGCCTTTCAATTGTTAAACAGGATCAAACATTATCAACATTCTGATGAAGCCGAAAGAAGTCAGCTGAAAGAATTACAGACCCTGTTTGAAAATTATGAAAAGGGTTTTATTGATAAATACGAATTTTTAGACCAGAGAAAATATCTCTTTTTTCCAAGAGACAACATTAAATGAAGTCACTTCTTCCCAAACATTTAGAGCTGTTGGCTACAAAAGAGGGGGGGGGAGAGAATCCGACAGTTCTCTTATTTGGTAAATTGGTACATTCCCGATATGATCCACTGACGGAGGCCCGAAATATGATCGCTTCAAAGGACTTGCTGTCCTGTCAGATGGTTGTTCTTTTTGGGGCCGGCCTGGGGTATGTTGTCAGAGCTATCTTCGAGAAAAACCCAAAAATCAGAGTTTTTATTATTGAAAAAGAAGAATATTTTGCACACTATATAAAAGAAAAAATACCGGCAGGTGATCTTACGATCATGGTCAATAAAAGCGCTGAGGAGATCATCAGCTATTTATCCTCTCAGGTGGTTATTTCCAGTTTGAAAAATGTCGCTTTTTTAGATAATAAAACATTGACTCAATATTATAATGATTATTTTGAAAAGATTAAAAAAGAGATCATAGAATTTTTCAAACGCCAGGTAGCCCAGATCTCTACTGATGCCTATTTTAGCCGGCTCTGGTTAAATAATATTTTTAAAAACATCAGGGATATTGACGATTTTTCATTTATCAACGATCTTAAGGATAGATTCAAGGGCGAATCCTGTCTCCTTTTGTCAGGAGGACCTTCTCTGGAAAACAATATTGGCTGGATCCAAAAGTCCAAAATTTATAAATTAGCACTGGCCGGGGCCGCCGGACTGCTCTTAAAGAATCACATAAAGGTGGATTTCATTATTGCCTCTGATGCCGGCTTTTTTAATATTTATCATTTTAAAAAATATTTAAGAAACAGGGATCTTGTCCTTTTCACTGATCTTTCATTGCATCCCTCCATCCTTTCCCAATGGAAAGGAAGAACATACTTTTATGATCATAAGCTGCCTCCCACCGGATTCTTAACCGATTTGACAGGGCCCATAGGATATATCCCTATGTCCGGTACGATCAGTACCTGCGCTCTTTTTTTACTGCAATTCCTGGGATTCACCAGGGTTTTTCTCGCAGGCCAGGATTTTGGTTACCCGGATCTTAAAACCCACTGCCGGGGATCAGGATATGAGTCTTTTTACATAACCAGAATCAATAAAAAAAAGACGATCATGAATCATTATTATGAAACTGTTAAAAGGAATCAAACTTTTTTGCGTCCGGATGGATTTTATACTGATTCAAAGATGGTGATGTATCAGAAATGGCTTGAAAAAATAGCAAAGGGTCTGAAAATAAAGATGAAAAATCTATCTCATTCCGGGATCAAGGGGATAGAGAAGGGCAGTGAAAAAGAAATCATGGCCCTGAAGGCAAATACAATATCATTTTCAGCCGTTTCCCGAAAGATCAGAAGCAGAGTAAAGAAAGGATCTATCACAATGATCGAAAAACTGAAAGTTCTGAAAAAGGATATTGAAGGATTGAAAAGATCCCCTAACCGATCCCGGCTGGAAAAGGTCCTGACAAGGGATAAAATGATATTTCAGCTTTTAGAGATGGTTATGTATCTGGATTTTTTAAAATTAAAAAGAAATATGCAGGACATTGATGGTCCCTTCCTGGAAAAAGTGATCCGTGGAACAGAGGAAATAGAAGAATTATTCCGATATTTGATCTGACATGGAATATATCCTTGAAAAAACAAAAACAGGCAGACCCACCCTGTGTGCCAGAACAGAAAAAGAGAGTTTTTATCTGCACAGCAGATATGATCCCCTGAAGGAGGCTAAAAAATTCCTCCAATCCAGGCCTCTGGAGAAATATGATTTTATTATCATCCTGGGTCTGGGATTAGGGTATGTCCTGGAGGAACTGCTCCTCTGTTACCCTGACAGAAGAATTTTTGTTGTTGAAAATGACGCCAGGATCTTTGCGATCTTTAAAGAGATGAATCCTGATCTGGTTCGCAGAAAGGATATAACATTCTTCATCAACCGCCCGCCTCTAGCCGTTTCGCTGGATATCATTAAAGAGTTTGATCTGGCCCGTTATAAGGGTTTTATGGTTCTTGAAATGCCTTCTCTGATGCGCCTCCATGAGGCTTATTATGATTCAGTGAAAAAGAAGATAAAGGAACAATTCGATCATCATGTGGGGACCCAGATGACAAAGATCAAAATGTTAACATCTGTGTTCTATAATTTTCTTAAAAATATTGATCGCCCCTTCATGGTACTGCAATTTGACAAAGAAAAGACAAGAAAAGCGACGGCCCTGATAATTTCAGCAGGCCCTTCTCTGGAACATGACATACCGGCGATAAAAGCCCTTCAGAAAAAGATGGTCCTGTTTTGTGTGGATACAGCGTTTAAATATCTTATTTATAACCGGATCATCCCGGATTTTGTTTTTTCTGTTGACCCACAATTTATCAGTCATCTGCATTTTACCGGAATCCAAGTCCCTCAAAAGACCCATGTGGTTTTAGACCTTTTTTCATCATTTTTTCTTCATCGTATATTGGATAATTCTGTTATTATAAGTACTAATATGATCTCTCAGGTCCTTTTCCATGATTTTGAATATCTGATGGACTCTCGCTGTGGTTCTGTAACAAATTATGCCATTCAGTTTATCCACAAAGCAGGTTTTAAAAACACGATTTTGACAGGTTTTGATCTTGGCTACCCGGATAAAAAAATGTATATCCCGTATTCCTATATAACCGAACATTTTCTGAAAAGGATCGACCGATGGAAAAGTGAGCATAACCTTCAATTTGATTTTTATGCGAACAGGGCCAGGGCCCGCATGGATATCAACGGAAAAGAGGTCCCGACATCGCATGCTATGCTGGATTATAAAAAATGGCTGGAAGAGAATAAGGATAATTTGAACAATATTTCTGTTTCAAAAAATTCCGCATTTCGTTTAAAAGGGTTAAAAACAGTTGATCTGGAAAAGATGACTTTTTCTGCTGTTGAAGATGAATTCTATTTCAAGCGTAAAAAAGAAAAAGATTATATCAGGGACAAAGTAAGGCTCTTCCTAACAGATCCTTTTTTCACGGAAGGGGCCGTTCAGGAGCTGTTCTATGCGAAATATTTCGGGGACATTCTGCCGGAAGAGAAAACCAGGAAGGCCTATTTAAGAAACTACATCGTGCAATTCATTGATCAGATCATAAATAAATTGGATAATTAAATTAAAACGGTGTATATTATTTTATAATGAAAAAACGAACTGCTTTCATTATCGCTATATTTTTTCTTTTCTTTAAAACCGGTCTTTGCCAGACGAATCACTTGCTTTTAGATAAAATAAAACAGGATATCCAGCTATTAATGCCGGGGTTGACGAACTGGCAAAACGTCAGCACAAGTGTCATGCTGACACAGGGAACGGGGATGAGAACAAGGGAAGACTCTTTCGCACTTGTTACCTTTCCGGATAAGAACAGAATTTATTTTAGAGAAAATACACAGCTTAATTTTGATTCCGTAGATTATACGAACCGAAATATGCTGATCACATTCTCCAGAGGCGTGGCCATACTGGATATATCCCGGGAAGGCGATCAAAGATGGGATGTGACCATTGATGGCGTGCTGGCCAGGATAAAAATGGATACAGCGGTCGTTATTATCAAGAATTTGCATAATAGTCTTATTGTATCGGTTCTGGAAGGGAGCGCCAGGGTTTTTACCCGCGAAAATAAAGAAATTGACATCACGGAAGGATTCGGGATCGAGATTTCTCAGGATCTGTTTACCAGCGGTCCTTTTCCTCTTCCCCCTCCGCCGGTGCCTGAATTCCCGGACGATAATTCTATCATTACCCCCGGGTTAACTCTGAAATGGAGTAAAATTGAGGGCGCCATACTTTATCGGTTGGAGATCGCTCTTGATGAAGATTTTGTTTTTATTGTCTCCCACAAGGAAGTCAAAGAAAATGTCTTTAATATCGGCAAACTGCCTGAAGGGCAATATTTGTGGCGAGTCTGTGGTATTAACAGGAATAACCTGGAAGGTGCTTTTTTTGATCATAATCAATTCATTCTTCAAAAGAGTTATACCTCTTTATTGATAAAAACAGACGACGATGAACTGCCTGCCGGTGAGGCGGTTATGGAAGAGGATGCGGTAGGAGGGGTCGTTCTGAGCGCCCTTATCGTTGTCTCATTTATACTGCTCTTTCTGATCTGAAAAAACTAAGCGTTCAGTAATCGGCTGAATATCTTGTGGGGGGGTTGACGAAGGTCAAGAAGGATATTCATCAAATGGGTTTTAGGCTGGAACATATCAAAATCATTACTTTTGCTCAGAATATCGAAAGCGATCTCAACGTACCCTTTGAGGTTGAATTTTTTGGAAAGATTTGTCATCAGATTCCTGTATTTTTGGATTTGTATGGGGGTTAAGGTCGTTTTTTTATCACGCTCTTTGCTGAACATTATAACTTCTTTTTTATAATCCCGGGATAACTTGTTGAGAATGCTGTCAAATAGAATATCCTGAGCGGTCTTTATATGTTCTTTTGTTAACCACGCGATAATGGCAAAGGGATCAAATACTTTCAAGGCCTTGAAGAGGAAATCATTCTTGACGGTTTTTCCCACCATGAACACGACTTTGTAAAAATCTTTTTTCGACGGGAAAAAATATTCGTTAAATGCCTGATTGACATCGATCGCCTTGTAATTTGTATAATTAACATCGTCAAATATTTTTCTAATTTTATATTGAAGACGCAACAGCTCCGGATCATGTTTATAGGCGGAATTGTCAAAAATAAGGAGGATCCCTTTTTCATTCGGTAAATATTCTATGGCCGTATTGCTTTTTACGTGCTCTTTCATTTTATCCACGACTTTTTCCGTTACAAGTGTATTGTAAGGAACGATGATCTTACTGGATTTTCCAACAACAGTGATGATGTCCTGAAGAAGGGTGATATGCCGTGATTTGAATTTTTTATTATCATAGCTGGAATGTTCATTGGCCAGTTTATATTGAGAGAAAAGGATCTCCATTTCGTAAAAGGTCATTTCATCAGGCACAGGATAATCTTTAGGGTAATATTGTCTTAAAAGAGAGGCCACACGTTTATCATAGTAAATGGATACCTTATCCACTTTCTGGGCCTTGAGTTTTTCCATGTATTTATCGGTCAGTATTAAATTGATTGTGATGGCTTTATTCTCATCAATACCGAATATCTGAGCGTTGTGGATATCAGACGCATCAAGTTCGATCATGGAATGTTTCACTTTCGGTTCTTGGACCCAGAGCTCTTTTATAATATGTAATGGTATAAACATTCTGTTATTGAAAGAATAATCGGTTAACGTTCGTTGCTATCTGTTTTTCAATTGTATTTATCGGTGTATTTAAAAGACGACTTAAAAAATTATATGTATGGATAATATAATAGGGATAATTGGTTTTTCCACGGAATTCCTGGGGCGACAGATAAGGGGAATCTGTTTCCAGAATAATATGTTCAAGGGGTGTCTTTTTGGCCGTGCCTTGAAGCAAACTGGCCTTGGGATAGGTTAAATTCCCGGCAAAGGATATGAAAAATCCCTTCTGTATACACTGACAGGCCTGCTCATAACCATATGAAAAGCAATGGAAAACACCTCTCAAGGAGGATGAGACATATTCTTCAAGGATAGAAAGGATCTGGTCAAAGGAGTCCCGGCTATGGATGACCAGAGGTTTATTGTAGGCAAGGGCCCATTCAATATGTTTTCTGAATAATTTCTTCTGATCTTCCAGAGAAGCGTACTGGCGGAAAAGATCCAGGCCGGTTTCTCCTATACCAATGCATTTATTATGTTTTATCACTTTTTCTGTTTCTCTCAGGTCCCCCGGGGTCACTTTGTCAGCCTCAGAAGGGTGGATGCCCGCGGTAAAAAAGACACCATTATATTTTTCTGAAAGATCAGCATTATTCAAGTTTGATGAAACATCGACCGAGATATTAAATAAGAGCCGGACATTCTGCTCAAAACAGGTTTGAATCACTTTATCCAGCTCTTTTTCGTTCTTTGTAATAAGATGGAGATGTGTATGTGTGTCAATGAACATAAATTTACCAGAGTATAGTTTAGTTAAAAAATTTTAATTTTTCAAGTTTTTATTGACATAATGGATTTGATTCGTTATTTTACAACCGAAAACGGAGCCTAAATGAAGATTTTTTTAATTTTTAGCAGGATATTAAGATACTTGTCAGAACATCTGCCAAAATGGAAAGAGACGGCAAAAAGAAATATCCTTTTTTCCTTTCACGAAGTAAAGAAAAGAGGCAAAGAACATCTAACGGTCATGTTCATCCCTCATTCTGAAAAGAAGATCCTTACCTTCCATATTTCTCATTTTACCATCTCTTTTGTGACCGTTCTGATCATGGTAGCCATAATCTTTGCCCTGCTCTCCCTTTTATCCCATACTACAACACAGCAGGAAGTGGCCAATCTCATAGAAGGGAAAAAGGAATGGGCTTTTAAAGAGAAACTGATACAGAAAGAGATAGAGGATCTAAATGAAAATTTAGAGGGCATTAAACCCCAGATCGAACAATTATACGTTATTGCTTCTTCAACCAAAGGGGAATCGATCGATCTGTGGGCCAAAGGGGGCATCAGCGAAGAAATTTTTTCAACAGAAAATTTCAAAGACGGCAATCTCCCGACAGATGTATATGACCTTAAACAGGCTCGTTATGACCTGAAACTGACGCAGAAATATATTGAACATATTAAACATTTTTTAGAAGAGCGGGAAAAAGTCTTTTCAAAGATCCCTTCTATCTGGCCCCTCAAGGTGGGCGGATATATCACATCAGACTATGGATGGCGAAAACATCCTTTCCGCCGCAGGAAGATGGAACGGCACAGGGGTATCGATATCGCTTCCTGGCCGGGTGCTCCTATTATTGCCACGGCTGATGGAACCGTTGCCTATGCCGGCTGGAGAGGCGGTTATGGACTCACAGTCATTATCAGGCATGCTTATGGATTTGAATCCCACTATGCTCACCTCTCCCGGATCAGAGCCTATACGGGAAGAAAGATCAAACGAGGCCAGGTTATTGGCTATATGGGCCGGAGCGGGTTGACCACGGGTTATCATCTTCATTATGAGATCCGCATTGGTATAGCCGATGTTAATCCATGGCCCTATATCATGAATATCAAATAGAATTATATGCCACCAAAAGAAAAGGAAAAAGATAATCTTCAGATCATTAACAGCATCGTAGGGGAAGGCTCAGAATTAAAAGGCGAATTTAAAGTTAAAGGGACCCTCCGTATAGATGGCGTTTTTGCCGGTAAAGTTTTCAATGATGGAAAAATCATCGTCAGTCAGACCGGTCATGTCAAAACAGATCTGAAGGGAGCCAATATTGTGATCGGAGGAACTGTGGAGGGGAATGTTTATGCCACGTATCAGGTAACTCTCTTAAAGACAGCCAAACTCATGGGCGATATTATAACCCCTTCCCTGGTCGTTGAAGAGGGTGTGGTTTTTGAAGGGAATTGTATTATCAATAAAAGTGAAGACGGGGATTTTTTTGAAACGCTCAAGAAAAAAAAGAAAGAGTAGAAAAGGATTTTTTATTACTTTTGAAGGGATCGAGGGATCCGGTAAATCAACTCACATTAAATATCTTTCCCGTTTTTTAAAACGCAAAGGATTAAAGGTGTTGCTTACGAAAGAACCAGGAGGAACCCCTGTAGGTGAAAAGATAAGAAAGATCCTTCTGGATCCTTTAAATAAAGGCCTTTCCCCCAAAGCTGAGGTATTTTTATTTCTGGCCAGCCGGGCACAGCACGTGTCTGAAAAGATACAGCCTTTTTTAAACAAAGGATATATTATCATATCTGACAGGTTTCATGATGCGTCTGTTGCTTATCAGGGGGATGCCAGGGATATCGGTATTGATATGGTGCAAAGGTTGAACCAGATGGCCATCAATGATACTGTGCCTGATGTAACGATCCTCATGGATGTTGATCTTAAAAAAGGATTGACCCTGGCAAAAAAAAATAATATTTATAAGAATGGAGATAGAATAGAACGGGAGAGTATGCTGTTTCATAAGAAAGTACAGAGGGAATATTATAAGATCCATAAACGAGAGCCCGGGCGTGTTTATCTTGTAAAAATAGACAGGGATTTGAATATAACACAATCGAGAATCAGGGATATTATTATTCATAAACTGAGGCGCAAAGGTTTTATCATATGATAGAGATCGAACGAACCGACAAGCGAAAATCAATCAAAGACAGAATTAAATCAGCCAAGAAGAAAAAAGGCGAGATCAGCCTAAAGCAGACTTCCTTTTATGATAAATTATTAGAGGTGCAGGATGTGGAAAGCGCCAAGCTTGAACTGGATCAACTTCTGGAAGAGATTGATTCAGCCGGTCGAGAATTTGCCCATACTCCCACACTGGAAACATTGCGCAAGTATAAATCACTGGTGAAAGGTTTTTTAGAGACAGTAATAAAAAAGATCTACAAGATCAAGGAAAAGATGGGCCGAAAGTACTGGTTGAAACAAAAGGTATATATTGTCATAGAGAAGATCAATGACCGGTTGGAAAAATTGACCAATTATATTTTAAAAAAAGAAGCCGAGCACATTGATCTTTTAGCCACTCTGGATGAGATAAGGGGACTTTTGGTCGATATGTACAAATAGAGGCTACTTTTTTCTTGCCAAACTGTATTCTAAAAGTTCAATCAATATCTTTTTATATTTCCTGGCGATGTTTAGGGAAGTGATCAGTATTGCTGTTTTCTGGCTCAGGACCTTCATTTTATGAAAGATAAAAGAGTCAATCTTATACTTTTCGATCAGCTTTTGGACAAAACCGATCATGGGAATCGTTATGTCAGGATTTCCAAAAATATTTTCGAGTTTTTCCTTTTCCGTTTTATTGACTTTTTCCATGAGGGTCAGGTAGTAAAGGGTCTTTTTTTTCTCTTTTATATCAGATCCGACTGGTTTCCCTGTTATTTTTACGTCTCCACAAAGTCCCAGATAGTCATCCTGTATCTGAAAAATGATCCCCAGGTTTTCTCCTATTTTTTCAAGACGGGTAACCGTGTTTTTTTTCTGCCCGGCCATAAGGGCGCCCAGGGCCAGCGGTAGAGAAAAGGTATATCTGGCTGTTTTATAACGATACAGGTCCAAAATATCTTTCTCTTCGATCTTTTTATGGGAAAGGCCAAGATACACATCCTGCATCTGGGCCAGTCCCACATACTGGTTTTCCTGTGCCCAGTAATTCAAGATAGTATCTTTAATGTTGCTTTTTAATTTCAGGTTTGACAGTATTTCCCAGGAAAAAAAGAACCCTATATCTCCGGCACAGATACCCATGCTTTCGCCAAAATGATAAGCCTGGTTAAAGTGCTCGGATTTTCCCAGCTCGCTGTATTGATGGAATATGGTTTTCAAACCGCGACGTAACAGATCCTTGTCCATAATGTCATCATGGATCAGAAAAGAAGAATGTAACAGTTCCATAGCGGAAGCCACTGCCACAGCATTATGATCAAGACGGTTTTTATACATACTATAGGATAAAATAACGAGCAGACCGCGTATCATCTTTCCCTGCCGGGCGAAATGCTCAAAACGCTGAATAACGTCCTGCCCCCATCTGTTGATCTTTAATTTTTTTACTTTCTTTTTAAAGAATTGGATCAGGTATTTTCCGATCAGCTGTCTTTTTTTACTGAAAAAGGTTTTCATAGACTTACCGTATTAAAAAGAATCGATAAAACGATGCGTAATTTTGATGGTTTGATTTTTTTTCTGAAAACAACCAGGGGGTCCTGATATATTTTTATGCTGGTCCATTTATACATATCCGAGGCTGTTTTTATGGGGACCAAATATCTCCTTGGCATATAGTTGAATCCTTTTTCCGCTTTTTCCTGCCAGATGAGAAAACGTTTGATCTGAGAGCGGATAAAACGGGTCCATTTTTCCGGATCCTTTACGGCTTCACTGAAATCAGTATTTTTCAATTTGAATTTTTTCATATCCTTCAGAGGTAAATAGATCCTGCCAAAGGAAAGATCCTCCGGGATATCACGGATAAAATTTATATACTGCATAGCCCGTCCCAAAAGCCTGGCATAAGGATAGGAACGTTCAGGCAACCCCAGGATAGCGGCCATCATTAAACCGATAACTTCAGCAGAACCATAGATATATCTTAAAGTGGAATGAAGGGTCGGATAGGTTTTTTTAAAAAGATCCATTTGCATGGACCTCAAGAAAGACATTACCCACTTTTTATTAAGATTTCGTTTTTTAATCAGCCTGACAAAGGGATCAATGATCCCGTCCCGGCCTGTTTGTCCTTTTAAAGTTTTTAAATATTTTTGTTTGAATTTAAAAAATCCTTTCTTATTTTGCGGTATACGATCAATGAAATTATCCGCCGTACGCACGAAACTGTAAAGAACAAAAATATCCTCTTTTACTTCTTTTGGGAAAAAAAGACTGCTGGTAAAATATGTTTTACTGCCTGATTTGAATATCCTGTATAATTGTTTATCGATCATTATTAGTATCCAGCAAAGCTGTAAGAAACTTATAAAATCATTTTATAAATGTCAAGGAATTAAAAAATACTTGACACATTGTTTGAAAAGTATTATTATACAAGCCATTAAAAATGGGGTCGTAGCTCAACTTGGTTAGAGTACCGGACTGTCGATCCGGGTGTTGCGGGTTCAAGTCCCGTCGACCCCGCAGGATAATTAATATTGCCGGGATAGCTCAGACGGTAGAGCGAGGGACTGAAAATCCCTGCGTCGGTGGTTCGATTCCGCCTCCCGGCAATATCTAATTATATTAGTTCATAGTTCTTCGTTTAGCCTGTAGGGCAGTTTTAAGTTTAAAGATTTCTAAATTTTTATTGATATTTCCTAAACTTTCCGGGCCTAAAGGCTTCCCGAGGAATTTATTGAAATTCCCGGGACCAAATCCCTGAAATCGCAAAGCGATTTCTAGGGGCGGCTCAGGAACGATGAACGTGAAAAAGGCCCACCTAGCTCAGTCGGCAGAGCAATACTCTCGTAAAGTATAGGTCGGCGGTTCGACTCCGCCGGTGGGCTCATTTTTTTATATAGTACTAAGTTAAAATATTATATTTTGGTTAATAATTTAAGGTGCAGAAATTTTATCTGGGTGTGAGTATTATACTTTCTTTTGATAGGTTAAATAAAACAGTAAATAATTTAAAAAATCCATTTTGTCCTAATATCGGAAAAATCAAGTTATCGGTAGTAAAGCCAATGGGAATTTTATACTTGTGTCCTCCGATTACAATAAGAATGTTATGAAAATAAGCAAAGATAATGTCAATTCTTTCTTTTATTCTTATAACTCAGTACCAAGTACATAGAACTTAGTACTCAGTTGGTTGTGTGCCTTTAATAAAGGGCAGATTATATTCAATATTAGTGGAAGATGACGTGGCCAGTTTCCCGGTATCTTTATCAATATCGCAAAAAACAACTTCATTCAGAGGAATAGAAAAATCTTTAAATGTCTTACCCCAGTATATCTTGTTAAAAAGGTCTATCAGGATAGGCCCGGCCACAACGCCTCCTGCTGCTCCCTGGCCCAATGATTTATTGAAATCATCAAAGCCGACCCAGACACTGATCACAAATTCAGGTGTTATGCCCGTACACCAGGCATCTTTAAAGTCAACGGTTGTGCCTGTTTTCCCTGCCAGAGGAACTTTAAGGCCCACTTTTTTTGTGGCCCAGAAGGCTGTACCCTCTTCTTTAAACACATCTTTTAATATGTGAGAGGTAATATAACAGGCGCCTCGTGAAAAGACCCTTGCCTGACTCCTCTCGTCCCACCTGTTCGTTATGGAATACCGAATGATCTCATAATTTCTTTCTTCCTGATCAAATCGATTTTTTATGCTTTTTAAAATAAGGGGGTAGACCTTGTTCCCTTCATTGGCCAGCGTGGAAAAACACAGAGCTACATCAAAGGGACTCATTTCTACGGTACCCAGAGCCAGCGAAAGAACCGGTATGAAACGCCTTGGAGGTTCAAATCCTTTGAATATTTTTTCCATTGTTTCTGAAACAAAATATTCGGGAGATATGCTGGCTAATAGCTGAACAGAGACAGTATTGATCGATTCCGTTAACCCCTGCTTTAAAAATACGGGTCCGCGGTATTTATTATAATAATTTTTTGGTCGCCAGATCCTTCCTTTGTCATTGTAACTGATGATCCTGTCTGTAAAGGTAGTGATGGGTGTAACCAGCCTGGTATCAAAAGCCGAAGCATAGACCAAAGGCTTTACTGTAGATCCGATCTGCCTTTGTATATTAAAACAGCGATTCAGCTGGTTCTCAAAAGTGAAATTCCGGCCGCCAATAAAACCCAGCACATCTCCATTCGAGGGGTCCATAACAATAACAGCGCATTGAAGGTCTTTATAATAAGACGCATTCGTTTTTGACTGGATAAAGGTCTCAAGATACTGATCAGCGCTTGCTCTTAAAAGATTTTGGACGTGAATATCAATGGTCGTATGGATCTTTAAACCACCCTGAAGTATCTCAGCGGGGTTATAATGTTCCAACAGGCTCTGACGTATATATTCTATAACATAAGGGGCTTTATTAATGCTCATTTTCCAGAATGAAACATTGGGCAGTCTTCGTCGGGACTGATACTTGTTCCAGAAATCTTCAAACCTTTTTTCAAGATTTTTACCGGAGATCAATCCCAGATACGCCAATCGGGACAGAACGATAAAATGTTTTTGCTTGCAGACTTCAGCATTGTTATAAGGCGAATAGTTATTAGGAGAGGGGATAAGACTTACCAGAAGGCTCATTTCAAAGATATTCAATGTTTTAATATCTTTGTCAAAATATATTTCTGAGGCTGACTCCACGCCATATGTCCCATGGCCAAAGTAGACGGTATTCAGATACATGAGTATGATCTCATCCTTGGTGAATCTTTTTTCAATGGACAGGGTGCCGAACAACTCTAAAAATTTACGATAAAATGTCTTTTTTCTGGAAGTGAACAGGATCTTGGATAGCTGCTGCGTGATGGACGAACCTCCTTCGGATATACTGAGAGACAGAATATTTTTAACAAAGGCTCTGATAATACCTTTCACATAGATCCCATGATGATTATAAAAATCTCTATCCTCTATAGAAATAATAAAACGCATAAAAGTATCAGGGATCTCTGACAGCTGAACGATCTTGCGTTTAGAAGGTGTGAATTCTCCGATAAGAACCTCATTTCTGTCGTAGATTCTGGAAGGCTCAGACTCAATGATCTTACCTTCATCATCAAGGACAACAAATTCTTTTTTTGTTTGTTTCGCGTTTTTAATGGTAAAGTAATACTCTGTAAGGTTGGTAAGAAGTCTGTCTTTATTAATGTTCCAGTCAATATAAGCCGAGATAAAGATAATGGCAATAATGCCACTCAGAACCAGACCCAGTACAAGTACAGCTCTGAAGATGGATCGGATGATCCTTTTCTTAAACAATTGAAAATTCACAAGGACAAGCTATAAAAAATAAGTGAAATGTCAATGAAGAAGTAAGAGGAGCTTGAGAGGAACCACCCTTAGAGATTGCTCCGCAATCTCTAAGGGTGGTTCCTCTTCTCCTGATCTGTGTGAATCTGTGTTTAGTTATTTTTTGATTTTAATTTTTCCTTTGATTCCTTGATGCGGCGTTTTATATCTTCATTATCAGGATCTATCTTCAGGGCTTTGTTCCATTCCTGGATCGCTGTGGTATATGATTCTTTTATAAAAGCATCCAGGCCCATGAAATAATGATACTTGAATTTTTTTTCTTCATCTTTCTTCCACCGGATAATTAAGAATTCATATTTACCGGGCTGAGGCCTGTCCTCATGGGTTCTTTCTTTATCTTTCTGTGAATAGACCTTGTAGGTGATCCTCTTTTTGTCAATCCCTTTTTTGGCCAGGAATTGATAGATCGATTGGGCCCTTTTTTCAGAAAGATCCAGGTCAAATTTTTGCAGATCTTTATCAAAGGTATAGATCGTTATGATCACCCGTTTATAATCCTCTTTTTTTATGCTTTGAGCGACCTGATCAAGTATTTTATGAGCCTTTTTATTGATAGAGGTTTTGCCTTTTGAGAACAATTTCTCCTCATACTGACTGATATTGATCATGAATTCATTGCCTTTTTTGCCTTTAACAATATAATCTTCTATCTCAAAATAATTGGCATAGTCCATAAAAAAACCCTTTTCAGGTTCTTTTTCCGAGCTGTAATAAATATCATTAATATAAAAGATTACCCCATTAGGATTAACAGGGGCCATGGCAATGATACCGAATCCCCCGATGATATTATCCAGGTTCTTGTCCGTTAGATCGATCTTGTATAAATTCCAGTCTCTGGTCAGATTGATAAAACCTGTTGTAATGGTATCAGAGTCCCCGTACTCTCCCGTGATACCCCCTATTTTAAATTCAAGGACTTCATACCCTGTTTCTCCTTTGGCATAGAAGAACAAAGATTCCGCTTTGGAGAGATCATATCCGCCACGTGGATTGTTCCCCCAGTTGTTAGCCGGATACTGCCAGTATATCCCGGCCCAGCCCTGCTGACCTTTTTTATTTTTTGGTTTATAGATGATCTTGAGACTGTTCTTTTTTGAGACCGGATCTTTTATTTTGACAAGCTTTATATCCGAGACATCACCCATATATCCGGAAATGGCAAAATAAGAGGCATTTTCTTTATAGGAATAGACAAAGAAAGGGAATTTGAATATTTTTTTAGGTTCAAATTTGACCGGATGAACCGGGTTTAAAAAAATGAGTAAAAACAGCAAAGACAAAAAAATTCTTAAACAAAATGTTCTCTTTTTCTTGTTCATAACCAATCAACCAACCCTATATATTGTATTATAACGCCAAATTGATATTTAGTCAATAGATAAAAGGAACAGCCGAAGGAATTAAAATTAGTGAATAGTTTGATCATCTTTAAAAGGAGACAGGGTTTGGGCCTGTTTAATCTTTTTGAAAAGGAAAAACAATGAACCGGCGAGAATAAGGATAACGGCCAGCCGCAATGTGCGTGTACAGAGCACAAAGTTATACAAGCCGTGGATAATCGAAGCGATCAATAGACCCTTCGTGATAAGAAAGGCTTCTTTTTCTTTATTGAATTTCGCCAGGCCGAGGTAATATCCCAGTATCCCCGAACAGATCGCATGGGTCAAGGTTGCGGTCATTGACCTGAAAATGATAATCGTTTTGCCGAATTGAAGCATATAACCTACATTTTCAATACTGGCAAATCCCAGGGCTGAAGCGATACAATAGATGATCCCATCCATCACTTCATTGAATTCCTCTTTCTTATAAACGGTTTTTTTCACCACAAAATATTTAAAGAATTCCTCTGTGGGCCCGACAACAAGAAAATTAAAAAAAAGATAATACAGAGAAAAGGATATGGTTTGCAGAGGCCACAGGAAGGAGGCAGCCAGATTCTCCACGATCAAGATGGGTATGGATATAAATATCCCGAACAAGAAGACTTTCAGGATCAATCTTTTCGGTTCCGGCTCAAATTTATCTTTTTTATAAAAAAACCATAACCAGAAAAGCCCGGGGGCAAAACCAAGGACCAGATAATCCATGTTCTATAGTATAACTGTATACGGGAAAGAATCAACTATTTTTGTGAAGGTTCTTACCTGCCTCCAGAAGGGGACGGTTTGCTGGAAGCAAAGAACCGTCCCCTTCTTTCTTATTGAAAGGAGATTTGATAATAAAGAAAATCAAAGTAGTAATTCCAATGACGATCGAGGGTATCTGTACTACAAGCGGGTGAACATCCGGATAAACGAATTTTTCAATATAATGGACAATAAAAGAGCCTTTGTAAGAGATAATACCCGACAGGTTCCTCAATTTGATCTCCCACCAGGTCAGGGGGCAGTATTCACCCATAAATATGAATACTGAGACCATAAGAATACCCGCAAGATGCACAGTCCTTAAAAATTTCAAATGGAGGAATCTTTCATTTTTTACAAGAAGAGAATAAAGGGTTAAAAAGTAGAAAACAATGACAAACAGTATCCAGAGGAAATGGACAATAACGATCAAATCTGCTAATAATCTGTAGAACATATTTTTATTGAGGACGGACTTAAGTTCTTAAGTTTTTATTTAACATTACAATCGTGAAAACTTAAGAACTTAAGTCCGTCCCCTAGAACCAGAGTTTGACACCCGTTTGCCAGCCATCCAGTGAGGCGTATTTGGCGAACAGGGTCTGATATCCGGCGTAGATCTCCCATCGACCCAGCATAATACCCACATGCCCGTCAAGGTCCCAGTATTCTATGTCAGAGAATAGAATACGACCTGCCTTGAAATAAAAAGATAATGGTTTTATCGGGAAGATATGTATGATGCTGCCCAGGGATAACCCGTCTTTTTCCATCAATTTTTTAAAAGCGGTATATTTGATATAAAAGTCAAGGTCAAAAGAATAGACCTGCATGAGCGCATAATCGATTCCCAGGCTCCACAGTACAAGGGCATCATTTTCATCCTGATAATACTTGTAATCAAAAAGTATCCCGAAAACGCCCAGAAAACGGCTCTGCCAGCTGGAATAATAAGCCAGACATTTTTTTTCAATGAATTGAGTACCCAGATCAGCCGTAATAAAATACCGCTTCTCAAGACCTTTATTTTGAACAGGCCATAAAAGGGCCTGCTCGTCCGGTTCATATCCGATCCAGTTCAGGTCTTTTCTTTCATAAGGGTATTCAGAGTAGCGGCTGATAAGATTCAGCTGAAATAAAAATTTCAGGGCTTCAGAACCTATCGAGCTGCAGCAGGATTGAAACAAACCTTCTTCCTCTTCACCTTGATTGGTCTGATCACGAACCTGGGAGACAGAGGAGGAAGAAGATGATGATCCTTTCTCTTCCTTTTCTTCTTTTTCCGTATCGCTTTTAAATTTACCCAGAGGGGGAGTCCCGGCCTGAACAAAAAAAGAAAAAACATACAAGACGATTGATCCCAGTATCAGGAAGAGGAAGAACAAAGTTGATCTTGAATAGCTTTTCATCTTGACAGGGTTAATCCCATCCTGTGAGTATTTCCCAGATCACCGAAAGGGACCAGTGAATAATCGATCCCCATATGGAGATCTCCCAGCGAGTGTTGAAATCCTATACCCATACTGATATTATCCAGGTCAGCTCCGATCTTGTACCCCAACCGAAGCAGTACGGTCTCTTTATAATTATACTCCAGTCCCATATTCAATTTCGCATTATCATCCACGGCTTTCACCACGTCAAGAAGAAAGAGCCCTCTGTGCTGTTTTTCCATGCCCAGAAAAGTATAATTTACACCGATCTTTAATGTCATGGGTAAGGAATAACTTTTAGAGATGAATTGACTCTTGCCGCTCAGATTGATCACGGCCATGCCTAAATTAACCGGAGAGGATGCCTTGCCTATGACAGGGTCCAGCACGAACAGCTTGTCGATCAATCCGATATCAAAGGCTATTATATCCGATTTTTCATTTTCTATCTTTTCGCTGATATATTTAGTTGTAACACCCAGTGTGGTGGTTTTGGTGATATGCCGGGCAAGCGTAATATTAAACGCTATATCAGAGGCTGTGGCGCTGTTACCTGTTTCAGCTAAATTCCCGGCTGAATCCTGTGTGATAACAGGGAAAGAACCATAGAAAAGGCCGATAAACCCGATCCCCAATGTGAAGAGGTCCTTGACAGGCATGCTAAAAGCCAGAGAACTGTAATTGAGCGTATCGAGCCATTTGGAATACCCTAAAGCCAGGTTCAGGTCATTAACGGACGCGATACCGGCCGGGTTAAAGAACACAGATTCAGCCGACTCATCCAGAGAACAGACTGCGTCTCCCACACCCGGCCCCCTTCCTCCCGGAACGATCTGTAAAAAAGAACCCATAGCCGTCCCCTTGTCGTCAGCCGGGATATATTGAATAATAAATAAAAATGATAATACTAAAACTAGTGCCTTTTTCATTATAATCTCCTAATAATTTTAATACTAATTTTATAAATATATAAACCTCGAACGTCGAACCTCGAACCAATTTTATTTAATAACCATGATCTTGACGACTTTCTTCTCCCCTTTGTCATTACTCACCCGCGCCAGGTACACTCCGCTGGCCATATTCTCTTCCGGCACCCAGTTATATATCCCATCACCGTCTTTTTCATGCAGGGTATCAATTAAAATACCGTTGACTGTGTAGATTTCGATAGTGACCTGAGAAGTCAATCCCGAAAAAGTAATGCCACCGGTCAATGTCCCGGTCTCAATTTTATTATCAGTGGGCTTGAAGGGGTTGGGCCCCACGATCAGAGCATTCAGATCATCCCGGCCCATGACGATAGACGCCTCTTTGGGATTGGTTGTTTTATTCCCCATTTCATCCACTGCTTCAATAAGAAAATAATGCGCGCCGCTTCCCAGACCGGATAGAGTGATGGTATTGTTCCCGGTCACACTGCCGGCCGGGGTCGATACCCCTATGGTGGAACCGGATACGGGTTCTTTATAGATATTGTAGAGCATACCGGCCTGAGGTGTCACATTATCAGAAGCATGGTCCCAGTTCAATACGACTGAACCATTGGCCAGTTCCGCTGAAAAATTTCCTGCAAACACGGGAACCATATCATCTATGGTCACGGTAGGACCAGGAACAGAGCCTGTATAAGGCTGGGAATGAGTATCCTGCAAGGTTTTGATCTGTACCTGGAATGTTCTGCTGATGGTCGGGCTGGAGAGGATATCCATGGTGACAAGGATCCGGCTTTTATTCGTAACTGAAAGACGGGTATTCGTCCATTTATTCTGGAAACTGCTGTAAAAAAGATTGGTGATGAACGTATCGATCCCGGGGTTATAGACACCTATTGTCCCTGCATCATGATACAACTTTATAGCAGGATCAAGGTCAACACCCTGTTGCATATTCCCCCTATTGCTGACAGCGAAATTGGTCATGGAATAGTTTGAACTGTTGATATACTGAAAGGCCAGGATGACCTGGTCGTCCCTGTTTCTGGTGGTCTGATAATCGCTTAAATATTGCGGGTAACAGATGATATGGGGGTTGGTGAAGGCAGTGACAGTTGAATACCACGACTCATTGGTGTAAACAGGATAGTTATCCGAGGCTGTCAGATGAACATAGCCTCTCCCCGCCATGGGGATAACAGAATCGGTCTGCGCTGTCCGCACTTTCAGATGGCCGGAGGAAAGATTGGAAAAGGCAGGGGAGGAACTGACATACATGTTGTAATGGTCAAGATCACCGGCTGAAGAGCGGTTCCATCTCAGGCAGGTTACCTGGTTGGTCTGGTATTTGGTGATCCCTGTTATGATCTGGGGTGTTGTTGTATCCGAGCCTTCGCTTGTATCAAAGGGTCCGAACAACCGATAAGGCGTGAAATCGATACCGGCTCCCAGATTCATTTTCCTCAGGATGTTAGATGAAGCGGTGCTGCCCCACCAGTTATTGGAGATTTTAAAGGCGTTCCCCGAGCTGTTATCGATATTGTCGGTATTATGATAAATATTATTTAAGAAAGCGGGCAGGCTTTGCTGAGGCAGACCGCCACTGAACATTATGCCTTTATAATTGTTTGTGATAATATTTTTAAAAGCCTTATTATTTTTGCCATTCTGGCTAAGGATACCGCCGCCTATTGATTGATTACGGATAATATTCTGAGTAAAAATGTTATTGGTGGCATTGACAATATAAAGACCGTAACTGCCCTGCCTTTCAATTAAATTATTCATAATGATATTGCTTCTGCAGTCCCCGCTCCAGAATGTGATCCCGAAATTCCAGTTGGCCCAGATCCTGTTATTACGGACCAAATTAAAACTCGATCTATCCATGAGCCATATGCCATGGCCCTGGTTCGAGTAGATGAGATTGTTTGTAATATAATTGCTGTTCCCGGTCCCCGCGATCCTTATCCCGGCAGAAGCAACAATAAGATCATTGTTATGGATCTTATTTTTACCGGAAATGATATTTTTATCCCCGTTAACAATATATATTCCGGCCTGTTGTCCATACACATCATTAGAAAGGATAATATTATTATCTGATTTTTCGTCACCAAGAAAGATACCATATGTGATATTAGAACAGATTTCATTACATACAATGATATTATATTGTGGTTCTCCTCCCATATATGTCCCTATATTGAGACCATAATTATTATGTTTTATTCTGTTATTATAAATTAAATTTGATTGACCAGTAATATATAATCCATTTGAGGTCGCAGTCATATAATTGCTATAT
>JAFGFC010000061.1 GCA_016931325.1 Spirochaetota bacterium
GAACTTCATCCATATCCATGTTAAAATATCGTTTTGTTTTGCTGGTTAATTGTCTGATCTCCCTGTTTATCTTTCTGTCAGGAAGAAAATATTTTTCCACAAAGAATAAAGAGGTCTTTATATTATCAAAAGAAAAAGCGATGAGATCGGTTGTGCTCTGGGGGAGAATGGCAAAGAGATCGGGTTTAAACGATTGATTATAAAACATATCGTTTTCAAGATGCAGACTGTTGAATCCCTTAATATGACAGGATAATCCATCCTGCTGGAGAGACAAACCTGAAATCGAAAAGGGCTTCAGGACCCTGGCTTTTTTTATCAGGTTCATATTCATAAAAACAGAGAGAGGCTTTCCTCCGGGGACATTGGCCCGGGTATGCAGGTAGTCTTTATCCTTAAGGATATGACTGCCTGTTTTATAAAAGATAAGGCTATCGCGGATCAGATCCTTATCCAGTGAAAATAAGACAAGATTCTTGTAAAAAGCCAGGTATATCTTTTTTTTGTTCCATAAGATGGTTATTTGAAATAACGACGAAGATACACGTTCTATTGTATATTGAGATGAGATCCGGAAAGAACGGTGTAAACAGGAAAAATAAGGTTTCAGGAATAAATTTTTTATTCCCTGATCAAAAATAAAAAGAGGCGGCTTCCCCTTGTAAAAGATCATGCTGCCCGACGAATTGAACCATTTTAAAAGATCATACCTCCCATGACCCAGATAGATCTTGAGATCATTCATGACCTTGTATACTTTTTGCATGGACCTGTCAAAAAGAAGGGGTTTCAGAAGAACGGTTCGGTCGGTCAGATCGATCAACTCCAGAAGATTTTGAGTTTTAAAAATCAGAACAAAATCATGGCTGACAAAGCTGTCAGGATCGACTTTGACAAGCCAGGTATACGAGAATAAAATAAGAATGACAGAAACAAGGAATGCTACAGTCAGAAAAAAGATTCTTTTCAGGCCATTTTTCATCCTTCCATAATATTAATTTAAAAATAATAAGACAATAATTTTCTGCGCCGGAAAAGGATGCGCCCAATGCCCGGATGAAATATATTGACTTTTATGTATAATTGGATAAAATTATATATCGAATCGATGAAAGCATTTTCATCAAAAAAGGAATTTTTAAGAAACCTTACTAAAGCCAAGAAAAAGATCCGGAAATTAAAAAAGCTGGAGAAAATTTACCAGAGATCTTACCAGACCCTTCAGGAAAGTGAAGATTATTTAAAGGCCATCCTCTCAGCCCTCCAGGAGACCATCATTATGGTTTCTGATAGAAATTTAAAGTACACCCATATCTGGTTAAATCCCAAACTGGCCAGGCGGTACGGCATGCAGGCAAAGGATATGATCGGAAAGACTTTTAAACATTTCATCCGCAGGGAAGATGTCAGGACCGCTATTTCGACATTAAAAAATGTTGTTATTAATCAGGGTAACCCCTACCGGATAGAATATGAGCATATTTTACCACGTGGCAAGTTCTGGTTTGATGTGAGTTATGTTCCCCTTAAGGATAAGGAGGGTAAGGTAACGCATGTGGTCTCTTTTATCCGTGATGTAACAGAGACAGCGAACATTATGCGGGCTTTGAAACAATCTGAAAAAAAATATCGAAAAACGATCAATTCCATGAGTGACGCCATTCATCTGATTGACCGTGATTTCAAGATCGTTCTTTTTAATAAAACCTTCAGGGATTGGAATGAAAAGTTGGGCTTGAAAACAAAGGTCGAAGGCCAGATACTTTTCAAGGTTTTTCCTTTTTTGCCTCCCCGGGTAAAAGAGGAATATAATGAGGTATTCAAGACCAAAAGAGCGCTCATCACAGAGGAATCCACTGTCCTTAATGAAAGGGAGCTGATCACGGAAACACGAAAGATACCTGTTATAGAAGAAGGGAGAGTGGCCAATATTGTGACCATCGTTCGCAATATCACAGAAAGAAAAAACATGGAAGATGCTCTGAAAGAAAATGTTAAATTTTACCGGAATTTTCTTGAAACTTCCCCGGATGCTCTGATCCTGGTGGATGAAAAGGCTGACATTATTATGGCGAATAAACAGGCTGCCAAATTATATGGAGTGTCCAGCCCGGGTGAACTTTTAGGAAAGAACGCCTTTCATCTGATCGCTCCTGAAGACCGTGAACGGGCCAGGAAGAATATGGCGATAACCGTAAAAAAGAACATCGTTAAGGAAATAGAATATACCCTGTTAAAAAAAGACGGCACACCTTATCAGGCTACCCTGAGCGCCAGTGTTTTGAAAGACGATACCGGTAATCCCAGGGCCTTTTTTGGCATCCTCAGAGATATTACTGAGAAGAAGAAAGCTGAAAGATTACTGATAGAAAGCGAAGCCAGGAAAAATGCTCTCCTGCAGGCTATTCCTGATCTTATGTTCGTTTATAATAAAGACGGCGTCTTTGTTGAATTTAAAGAGGCCAGGAAGCAGGATCTGGCTTTAAAGCCGGCTGAGATCATCGGGAAAAATCTTCGAGATGTTGGTTTTTCCCCTTATTACTTGAATTTAATTTTTCATCATACAAAACAGGCCTTTATGACCCGAAAGATTCAGACCTTTGAGTATGAACTGGAATTACCCAAAGGTAAAGGAATTTATGAAGGCCGCCTGATCGCCCTTAACGACAATGAAATCCTGGCCATCATAAGGGATATTACGAGAAGGAAAAAAGCCGAGAACATTCTTCATCAACGACTTGATTTCGAACAGACGATCTCCACTATTTCTTCCCGTTTTGTGGGGATCTATGATCTGAATGAAGCAATCAATCGCTCTCTGGCTGATATTGGCCGGTTGAGTCACGCAGGCAGAGTCTATCTGTTTTTGATCCATAAGAACGGAAAATATATGGATAACACGCATGAATGGGTTGAGAAAGGAGTGCCTCCGAAAATTGACAGTTTTAAGAATCTATCGACCAAAAAATTTCCCTGGTGGATAAAGATGTTGAATAAAGGAGAGATCATCCGTATCGATGATGTGTCCAAATTACCAAAAGTCGCCAGCGCGGAAAAGAAATTTCTCCAAAGCCGGGGAATAAAATCGGTTCTTGTTTTGCCGCTTATTGTCAATGCCAAACTTCTTGGATTTATGGGTTTTGACAAGATGAAAACGGAAAAATGGGGTAATGAGGATATTACCCTTTTAAGGGTATTTAATGAGATCCTGGAAAATGCTTTTGAAAGAAAAAGAGCAGAAGAAGAACTGGAATTCAGTTTGCGGCGGCTCAATAAAGTCATGGAGGAGATCATTCAGGCTATTGCCATGACAGTGGAGACACGCGACCTGTATACGGCCGGTCATCAGAGGCGGGTGGCTAAACTGGCTACAGCTATTGCCACACAGATGGACCTTTCTGATAATCAAGTACAGGCTATCCATATGGCGGCGGTTATTCATGACATTGGCAAGATACAGGTGCCGGCAGAGATACTGAGCAAGCCGGGCCGCCTGAATGAAGTTGAATATAATATTATTAAAAATCACCCTCAGGTGAGTTATGATATTTTAAAGACCATTGAATTCCCATGGCCTGTCGCCACAATCGTTCTTCAGCATCACGAAAGGATGAACGGGTCAGGATATCCATTGGGACTGGAAGGCAAAAAAATACTCCTGGCAGCCAGGGTCCTGGCTGTAGCGGATGTGGTGGAGGCCATGGCTTCACACAGGCCTTACCGTCAGGCTCTTGGGATCGATAAAGCTCTGGCGGAGATTAAAAAAAACCGCGGTGTCCTTTATGACCCAGTTGTTGTTGATGCCTGCCTTAAACTCTTCAAGAATAAAAAATTCCAGTTTGAGTAAGATATTATCTTTCTTTTATTAAAATATCTTTAGTAGAGGAGCCTTAAGGCTCCTCTACTACTTTTGAAGAAATTTAATAAAACACCACAAAAATTCCTTCTAAACCATCATTATTAATTATTCTTACATATAATCCATTTTTTTTGAATTATAGAGGAGCCTTAAGACTCCTCTACTTGATCTGATTAAATAAAAAAAATGGACTTTTTGCTTGACTTTTGAAACGAGGTGGTATATTATGTATAAAAGTGGTATAATGTGTATTAGAGGGAAACATGTTTAAGGGAACCTCCTTTCATACGTTAGATGAAAAAGGAAGACTGGCCATACCGAACAAATTAAGGAACTTGATAGAGAAAACAGGGGACGCTGAAGTTCTCATCGTAACTCAGGGATTTGAAGGATGTCTTTTAGCCTATCCTGCCTCCTCATGGCGTGATATAGAAAAAAAAGCCGAAGAATTCAATAAACTTTCACTGACCAATCGAACCGCCCGGTATTTCATTAGATTTTTTATTGAACCGGCGGCTGATTGCACACTGGATAAACTGGGGCGGATCATGCTGCCCCAGAATCTTCGAGAATACGCTAAAATAAAAAAGGAGGTGGTTGTATCCGGATCTGTCGATAAGATCGAGATCTGGGCACGGGAAGAATGGGAAAAATTCAACAAAACTCTATTACAAAAAGAAAATGAGTTTGTTGAAGAGTTAAAGAATATTGGATTATAATTGGGAGGGGTTTCTAATACATGTTTTATCACCAGCCGGTTATGCCCCAGCTGGTTTTAAAGTATCTCAATGTGGCCGCCGATAAGGTGTATGTGGACTGTACGCTTGGCGAAGGCGGCCACAGTGAATTTTTATTAAATAACCAGATAAAGCATTTAATCGGGATCGAGCAGGATAGTGAACTGATCGAGATTGCTAAAAAAAGGCTGAAAGAATTCAGGAACGTGAGCTTTGTTCCTGGCAATTTCAAAGATATTGATACGCTCCTTGAAAAAAAAGGGTTCAAGCAGGTGGATGGGATCCTTTTTGACCTGGGTATTTCAATGTTCCATTTTAAACAGAGTCAGAAAGGGTTTTCCTTTGTCCAGGCGCAAAAGCTGGATATGAGGCTTTCGTCCACAGGGGAGTCAGCTTTTGATATTGTCAACTCTTATTCAGAGGAGAGGCTGGCTGACCTGATCTATCATTATGGAGAAGAAAGATTTTCCAGAAGGATAGCGAAAAGGATCGTGGAAACCAGAAAGCGAAATCCCATTGTCACGACATCAGAACTGGCCGAATTGATCGTCAGGGCGGTGCCGCCTGGAAAAATTCACAGAAAGATCCATCCTGCAACAAGAACTTTTCAGGCTCTGAGGATTGCGGTGAACAGTGAATTGAAGAATCTGGAAACGGCCTTAGAAAAGGCGATCCGGATTTTAAGCCCGGATGGCCGGATCTGTGTGATCAGCTACCATTCCTTAGAGGACAGGATCGTGAAATATCTGTTCAGAAAGTATCATCGATCCGAAGACAGTGACATAAAAATAGAAATACTGACAAAAAAACCGATTCGGCCTGAATACGAAGAGGTCAGGAATAATAAGAGCGCGCGCAGCGCGAAATTGCGCGCTGCCCGCCGCATACGTTGATAATTAAAAATTATTTCGAGCCTAAAGGCTTCCCGTGAAAAACGGCCCTCTGGAATTTCTCAGAGAGAAATTCCGAGGATTGAGTCCTGGAAATTTCTAGAGAAATTTCACAGGAAGATTTTCCGTGATTTCTAGGGACGCCTACTAAATGCCCTAAAAGGGGTATATTGTGAAATCAGGGAGGGATAAAAGGATCGTGAGATGTTTTTCAATAAAAAGATCAAAGACAACAGGGATGTTTACAGGGTCTTTTTTAAATACCTGTTATGGACAGTTTTATTTTTATGTCTGATCCTGATGATCATGTGGCAGAATATACATGTCGCAGATCTGGAATATAAGGTAAGAAAATTGGAAAAGGAGATGCTCACGGTGAGCCAGGAGAATAAAAAATTACAGACCGAATTTTCATTTTTGTCATCTCCTGAAAGGATCGGAAACATATCAAAAAAAATGGGATTAGTTCCAGTCAGAGAAGAGGATATTATCTGGATTGCCAGCAATGAAAAATAAATAAAAATTATTTTTTCTAAAAACGGGAGGGGTGGTTGAAATTAAAGGATCTTGCAGAGCATCTTGATCTTACCATACCAGAACAGTTCCAATCTGTTCCTGTAAAAGGGATCGCTTACAATTCCAGAGAAATTAAAAAAGATTTTATGTTTGTCGCTATTAAAGGATTCCAGAGTGACGGTCACCTGTTTCTCGAAGAGGCGATAAAAAAAGACGCTTCTGCCGTGGTGGTGGAAGATCCCTTCAAAGATCATGAGGTTTTAACTTTCGCAAAGAACATGCCTGTTATCCACACCCCGGACAATCGCGTTTTTCTTTCCCGGGCCTCATCGTATTTTTACAACGATCCGTCATTAAAACTTGATCTTATCGGGATAACCGGAACGAACGGAAAAACCACTACAAGTCTTCTGCTGGAGCATATTTTCCAGACCGGTAAAATGAAAACAGGTCTAATCGGTACCATTCATTATAAAATTAAAGGGAAAAAATATCCGGCTCCCACCACAACACCGGAATCACTTGATCTGCATAGATTGCTTGACTCTATGGTAAAACAGCATATCCAATTTGTTCCTATAGAAGTATCCTCACATGCACTGAAATTACGCAGGGTCGATGATTGTCATTTCAAGGCCGCTATATTCACCAATTTAACAGAGGATCATTTTGATTTTCATAAGAATTACAGTGATTATTTTCGTTCTAAAAGAAAACTCTTCGGTATCATGGAAAAAAGCCTTAAAAAACCCGTTATCGGTATAATTAATATTGATGATAGATGGGGCAGAAAGATCCACCGGCGGTATAAAAGAAAAATGAACATCGTTACCTATGGTATCAAGAAAAAGGCTGATTTCAGAGCTCTGGATATTCAAATGTCCATTCGGGGCATGGAATTCAAGATCCGTTTCAACAGCCATCTCGTCAGTGTCCGTTCCTCTCTTGTCGGTTTTTTTAATATATATAATATTCTGGCCGCGTTTGCCTGCGCGAAATGTTTAAAGATCAAAATAGATGATATTGTCCGGGCTCTGGGAACATTCCCTCACCCTGAGGGCCGAATGGAGATCATAAAGTCTAAACAATTTCTTGTTGGGATTGATTACGCTCATACGGATGATGCTTTACATAATGTCCTGTCTTCTTTAAGAACACTGGTTCCGGGAAGGATCATCACTATTTTCGGATGCGGTGGGGACAGGGACAGAAAAAAACGGCCTTTAATGGGAAAGGTGGCGGCCCGATTCAGTGATGTGGTTATCCTGACTTCGGATAATCCCAGGACCGAAAACCCTGAAATAATTTTAGATCAGATCGAAAAAGGCATTTTCAAGGTGAGAAGGAATCATTACCATAGATTTCTCGATAGAAGGCAGGCTATACAAAAAGGCATATCCATGGCCAGGCAGGGGGATTTTATTCTGGTGGCCGGCAAGGGACATGAGGATTATCAGATCATTGGAAAGAAAAAGATCCCTTTTTCTGACAGAAAGGTTGTAAAAGAAATTTTAAATAAGATGTAAATTTTAGATATAGATTATGTATATGAATTGCAGGTTAAAAATTATTACAAAAGGTGGAAAATATGTTAAATATCTCTGGTGAAGATATATTAGGTATAACGGAAGGCAAGACGGTTTCCGGAAAAACCAGTTTTATCGTTCGCCATATCTCACTGGATAGCCGGACGATCAATAAGGGTGATTTTTTTATAGCCATCAAAGGCGATAACTTTGATGGCCATGATTTTATTCCTGACGCTTACAGGAAAGGGGCTGCCGGAGCTCTGTGCAATATCGATAAGGCAGGCAAAGTAAAATCGGCTTTTAAAAATAAGGGTTTTAAAGAGATCCCGCGGGATTTCTCCCTGATAAAAGTTGATGATACATTGAGAAGTCTTGGTTATATAGCGGCTTTTTTTCGCAGACGGTTCAAAGTCAAAACCATCGCTGTAACAGGAAGTAACGGAAAGACTACCACCAAGGAGTTGATCTATAATCTGCTGCTGACAAAATATAATAAGAATGAGATCCTGTATACGGAAAAAAATTATAACAATGAGATCGGTGTTCCTCAGACTGTTTTTCAGTTGAATCCAAAGGTTAAAGTGCTTGTGGTCGAGATGGGGATCAATCATATCGGTGAAATGCAAAGGCTCTCCTTTATCGTTGATCCTCATATCGGTCTGATCACGAATATAGGAGATACCCATCTCGAGTTTTTAAAAAATAACAAAATTGTCGCAAAGGCAAAATCTGAAATGATACCCTATATTAAAGATCTTTTGATCATTAATTTTGATGACACGTACTATAATTATTTTATGAACCTGGCCAGAACAGCTGTTAAAGCGTTTACTCTGAGCACCCAGATCAATTTAAAAAACATTAATCATTTTGATGAATATAAAAATGATCAGCTGGAAGGATTTGTCGTGAGATACAGAAATGTGGAAATGAAGTACAGACTTGTAGGTGAGCATAATTTATATAATCTGTTAGCCGCCCTGACTGTTGTCGATCAACTGGGAGTTTCCCCGAAAAAAGCCAAAAAGGTGGTTGAGAAATTTAAAAGCATGCCGGATAGAGGAAATTGCCTTAAAAGAAAAAATTATACCCTTTATTTTGATGCCTATAACGCCAATCCCACCTCAACAAAAGCCATGCTCTATTTTATTAATAATCTAAAAGTACCTCACAGGGTCGCCATTTTAGGGGACATGATGGAGCTGGGGAAAAAGGCGATGAAATACCATACGGAAGTTTTACAGTATATAGAAAATCTTAACCTTGATCGGGTTATCACGTTTGGTAATATATATAAAGCGGTAAGACGGGAACGATATGTCAATAAACAACTCATATCATCCTATACCTCTATAGAAAAAGTGGTAGCTGACATAAAGGATTTGATAAAACAATACGGCCCGGATCTGGTTATTTTAATAAAGGGTTCGCGTAAAATGGAGATGGAGAAATTCCTTAAATTTATTTAAGTACTATCAAAAAGGGAGGTATTAATGCTGTATCATATTTTCTATCCTTTACGAGATATCTTCTTTGGATTCAACCTGTTCAAATACATCACCTTTCGGGCCGCTTATGCTACCA
>JAFGFC010000062.1 GCA_016931325.1 Spirochaetota bacterium
ACGGCACTCTGAACTTTTTAATATGCGGGAAATAATTAAAAAATAATTTATAAAAGGCCGGGAAATGTCTGCCAAAACTGAAAAGGATCATGATCACCAGAGCGAAAAAAAAGAATTTTATCCCTCTCTTTTTCCAGTTCAAGATAATCCCGATAACGGCCAGTACCATGGTAATGGCTCCCAGATAATCGGTTGTCATGACAAAAGGTTTCCACCCGAGATAAGTCTGATTATAAAGACCGAAAAGAGACGGTATAAAGAAGGTCAAAAGTTCCAGGGGGTGGTGGGACCAGGACGTGGCGAACTGCCACATGGCCTCTCGGCTTTCCAATGTGCCGCGGGATGTCATCTTCTGATAGAAAAGCTGGTTCAGAAGACCGGGGGAGGCGTATAAAAAAGCAAAGATCCCCATCAGCCCGTATCCCAGGGCAGGATAGATCATCTCCTTGATATTTCTTGTTTCTTTGAACCGGAGAAATACCCTGTAGGCATAATAACAGCTCTGAAAGATGACCGAATAATAGAAGATCTGGGGATGGGACAGATAGGACTGTCCCAGGGCCAGTCCGGCAAAGATAAAATAGTATTTTTTTCCTGAGGCAAAAGCCTGATCAATAAAAAATAACGACAGGGGCAGAAGGGCCATCACGAGGGGTTTGCCAAGATGGCCTGGATAAAAATACGATATGATATCTCCGCATAACATATAGATCAAAGAAGCGACAAAAGCCGAATACCGGCTCATTTTCAGAGATTTAAAATAGATAAAGCTGAAAAGTCCCGACAGGAAAATAATGAACATATAACCGATACCCGGACCAAGGTCAGAGGGGAAAATATAGGTGGTTATAATATTGATAAAGGGGAAAAAGGCTCCGGTATCCAGGTCCGGAGTCCCTGCATTGATATAAGGCTGCCAGAATGCCAGAGAAAAATGTTTTAAAAAATAGGCTTTCCAGTAAACGGAATTGGGGAAGAACTGGGATACAAAATCAGGGCTTACGGGTGGCTCGAACAATATCTTGTAGAAAAGTAAAAGGGACAGGCCAGCAAATATGAAAATAAGACCTTTATCCTTTAATTTGAGATCTAAAAGATTATCCCTTGAAATCTCTGTATCATACTCTTTTTTATGATGTTTGCTCATATCCTGATCCTTATTGAATTTACAGGAATAATAGTCTATTTTAAATAAATTTCAACTAGTTTCTTGACAATCTTTTACCAATTATCTATATTTCTAACCTATGAAAAAGAAAAAATCCAGGATTAAAGGCTCTTTGCCAGACAGTGAAGCAATCAGTAAAAAAAATTTCAAAAAGGTGAGGTTCTTTCTTACTATTCTCGGATCGTTCCTTCTTCTGAACCAGTATGTTTCTATTGAGAAACTGTTTTCCAAAGTTTCCATTTTCACCAATTGGGACACTCTTTTTAAATTTTTTTCCTGGGTCAACGCCAACTTCCAATCTCTTTTCTCTTTCAGCGACAGATTCATCTGGTACGTTATCCTTTTCAGTTTTGTCCTTCTGGCTTTCTGGGAATTAAAGCGATCGCTTCTGTCAAAATTTTTAAATGAAGTTTTGAAATCCGGTAAAAACACCATGATTTTTCTGGTTTTGTTATTGGCTGTAAGCGGCCGTTATTACCTGGCTTCAGGGGATGCGATGTTCTATTCGGATGGTCATGCTCACATGGCCCATATCTGGCTTGTGTTCAAATCCTTACAGCAGGGCGTCATAATGCCTTTATGGACGAACTATACATCATCAGGGAATCTGACCCTTTTTGCCTATTCGCCGCTTTATTCCTATTTTGCCGGGTTCATATCCTTTCTGGTCGGGAACCCTTTTGTCGGAGCCAAGATCTCATTTCTGATCTGGCATATCCTGTCAGGCATCGGGCTTTATCTCTGGATCAGCAAGTTGACAGGTAATAAAATGGCCGGCCTGGTAGCAGCCATGGTCAGTTGTTTCTCCAATCATTACATTGCAACCGTCCTTCTGGGATGCCGCTGGCATGCGGCGCTGGCCATCACGCTCTCCGGATTCACTCTCTATTTCATAGAAAAAATATTCAAGGACGGGCTTAACTATCGAAGGCTTCTGTCACTTTCCTTATTAACAGCGGCCACATTCCTGGCGTGTAATAATGTGGGGCTCTGGTATATTATTTTTTATTTCCTTTACGCCAATGGGAAATTATTATTTCACTTTATACATGAAAAACAAATTGACCTGAAAAAATTCATACATATTAATCTGCCTCTTGGTCTGGGAATGGTGCTTCTCCTTCCCTTTGGGGCTCTCATGAAATTAAACTATTATGACTGGATGAATATCGTGCAAACGGCTGTGGAAAGATCTAAAGAACTACTGGACAGTATCTTTAGTTTATCATTCAGACCTTTTGCCCGTCTCTTTTTCTGGCATACTTCGAATTTCGGATTTCTCTTCTATCCTCAGGGCTACTGGGTCATTGGATATATGGGTCTGAGCAGCCTCATTCTTTCGATCCTGGGCTTTGTTCATGCCTGGAAAACAAAAAAATACCGGGGTGTTTTTATTATTTATTTGTTCAACCTCTATGCTATCTTCTCGTTTAAATACCTTTATCCTGTAAATAAATATATCCCTTTCTTCTACAGTATGTATGTTCCCCGCTTCACGATCCTTCTTCTGACTACCCTGGCCGGAGCGGCCGGCATCGGCTATCTGTACCTGGCAAAGAATACGAAAATAGCCAGGCCATTGGCCGGGATCATCTTCCTGGTCCTTCTTCTGGATGTGGCCAGTTCTTCCTTTAAAAAGACCTATTCGTCCAATTACGGCTGGGAAGCCAGGCCTGTTTTCGACCACCTCAAGAACATTTCTCAAACCCATGAACGGAATACCGGCACCCTGTTCCCCGCCAGGGCCATGATCTCCGGCATCAACTATGAGCCTGTTAAAAAATTATGGATCCATGAGGCTACCTTTATGGTATTTACCGGCATGCCATCGATCAGCGGCGCCAATCTGGCTGAATATATGGCTTCTTATAAATTCGCCTATAAGGGTATAGGAGAATGGTTTCACAGGGAGGTCCAGCAGGCGAACCCTTTTCTGGACAGGGACCTTCTCGATGCTCTGTATCTTTTAAATATGAAATACATTGTGATAGATAAACCCTTTTTCGACCTATCGCCAGGTGTAAAACTGACACAATATACCAAAGCAGCTTACCTTTATGAGATGGATAAAACCTCCCCTGTCATTGGTGCTCTGCAATTAACATCTATCCCGAATGCGTCTCCCTTTTTTCACAGAAAATTCGCCTCGGACCGTATCCCGGATGATGTACAGGAAAAAATACTACAGGATGCCCAAACCATTGTTAAAAGTATGGGGATCAATAAGGACAGAATGACAGCCAGAACACTTTTTACAGTAAAAAGCAATTCCAGACTTTCAGGAAATGACCTTGATATCAAGGTGCTGGAGTACAAGATCTTTTTCGACAGGCTCAAAGCCAGGATCGAAACAAGTCACGATTGTTTCATTCGTCTGGCTTATTCCTTTTATCCCCCCCAGCGAGTATATCGTAACGGAGAAATGATCACTCCTCTCATGTCTGCCGGAAGAACGATCATTATACCAGCGAAAAAAGGAGTGAATGTAATCGAAGTAAAACCAGGCTTGTGGCCACTGGAAAA
>JAFGFC010000063.1 GCA_016931325.1 Spirochaetota bacterium
ACTGTTTTCACCGGGGAAACAGATCCCCAGCTGGTGAAAGAGGCAATGCCATTTGCTTTAAAATTGTACGAGACGCTTTTGGAACAGGCTCCTGATAATGAAAACCTGCTTTTAGCCACAGCCGGCGCTTTCAGTATGTATGCCTATGCCTTTGTTCAGATGGATGCGGAAAAATTACCTGATGAAGAGATCGAAAGAAAAACAGCACTTTTAAAAAGAGCCAAGGATTTATATTTGCGCGGAAGAGGTTATTCGTTAAAAGCCCTGGAACTCAGGCATGAAGGATTTACCAATGCCCTTAAAAAAGACGATATTTCCTCCTGTTTAAAAAAAATGGAGAAAGAGGATATCCCCTTTCTGTACTGGACCGGCCTTTCCTGGATGGGGGCTTTCTCCGTTGATCCTTTCGATATGGATCTTTCCATCACAAAGACCAAAGCGGTCGATATGCTAACACGGTGCCTTCAACTGGATGAAACCTATGACAAAGGCGGCCTGCATGCTTTCTTCATCTCATTCTACGGCAATATGCCCCCTGATCTTGGCGGAAGCGAAGAAAAGGCCAGAAAACACTTCCAGCGGGCCCTGGAATTATCTCATGGTCAAAATGCATCCATTTATATTTCTCTGGCCACGTCAGTCAGTGTAAAGGATCAAAACGAACAGGAATTCGAAGAACTTTTAAACAAAGCCCTTGAGATCAATGTTGACAATAATCCATCCATAAGACTATCCAATATCCTGGCTCAGGACAAGGCCAGATGGCTGCTGGAACATAAAGACAATTATTTTATTGGGAAAGGAGAAAATGAAGAATGAAATCCTGCAATCGAATTTTAATTTTTATCTTTTTCATATTATTCTTTTACAGTCAACTTGTCAACGGTCAGACCATTAAAATGGGAAGCCTTGTCCCCACAGGCTCACCCTGGGACATTTCATTAAAAAAGATCGCCGCCGAATGGTCGAAGATCTCAGGAGGAAAAGTAAAATTAAAGATCTACCCCGGCGGGATTGCCGGAGATGAAGGGGATATGATAAGGAAAATGCGTATAGGCCAGCTGGATGCAGCGGCCATGACAGGATTGGGGTTGAATCGAATATATAAAGGAGTTGTGGCCATTCAGCTCCCTCTTCTTATTCAGAATGACCGCGAACTTGAATATGTCCTGAACAAAATGAAGCCCTTTTATGATAAAAAGATCGAAGAAAAAGGATTTAAAGTCCTTTTATGGAACCGGGCGGGGTGGGCTTACTTTTTCTCAAAAAAGGCCATACACACCCTGGATGACATGAAAAAACAAAAGATCTTCGTGTGGGAGGGAGACGCTGACCTTGTGCAGACCTGGAAAGAGCTGGGTTTTAAACCCGTGCCATTGGCCGCTACCGAGATCATGACCTCTCTTCAAAGCGGTATGATCGATACACTGGCCACATCTCCCATTGCGGCTGCTTCGTATCAGTGGTTTGGCATTGCCAAATATATGAGCAAACTGAACTGGGCTCCTTTTCTGGGTGGAGTGATTATATCGTCAAAAGCATGGAACCGGATCAAAAAAGAGTACAGAGATGATTTTATAAACGTTGTTGAAAAAATCGGCGCTCAGATGGAAAAAAACGCGCTGGAAGCGGATAAAAAAGCCATTGCTGTCATGAAAAAGCATGGTTTGAATATCCTCCCTGTTTCTGACCAGGTTCAAAAAGATTGGGAAATAACGGTTAATGAAGGATTAAAAAGATTGATCGGAAAAAGCATACCAGAGGATGCGTATGAAAAAGTTAAAAAATATCTTGAAGAATACCGTAAAAAATAGTCATTTTAAAGAGAGATTTTTTAATTCAGAAAATATAGCAGCCACGGTTATTCTCATCCTTCTGGCTGTTTTGCCTTCTCTTGAAGTGGTTTTGCGAAAATTTTTCAGAACAGGCCTTCGCGCCTCTTCTCTGTATATTCAACATTTAGTCCTGTGGATCACATTTGTAAGCGGGATGATCACATCAAGGGAAGGAAAACACCTTTCCCTGTCAGCCGGCATAGATCTGATAAAAAAGCCGTACAACACGTGGATAAAAACAACCACTTCTTTCATCACGATCGCCATTACTTTTGCCTTCAGTTTTTGCGCGCTCTCTCTGGCGCTCATCGGTTTTGATCCCAACTACAGGATCGGACTGTTCCCGATCCAGTATGTATTGTTGATCATGCCTGTTGCCTTTTTTATTATGACACTTCATTTTATAAAACACGCTCCTCCGGAAAGATATGCCAGACTGATCGCCGCCTCAGGAATGATCCTGGGTTTATTACTGGTCATGGGCCCTCTGACCAATTCTCTCAAATATATTCTGGATCTTATTATACCTGAAAGTTCCTTTTTAAACACGTTTGATACCTGGGCTTACACGCTGAATGATCTGTCACAGTCCTTTTCTTCTGCCATAGCTCTGCCCTTTATCATCCTTATTATCATTTCAGCCATGTTTGGCACCCCTATATTTATTGTGCTGGGCGGACTGGGACTGGTGCTATTTTTAAGATCCGGAGGTTCGATCGAAGTCATCCCCAACGAAGCCTATACCATGCTCACCGGGCCGGCTATTCCGGCTATTCCTCTCTTTACCCTTGCCGGTTTCATTCTTTCAGAGAGTAAAGCCGGGGATAGACTGGTCAATCTTTTCAGGTCACTTTTCGGCTGGCTTCCGGGTGGAATGGCCATCATGGCTATTGTCGCCTGTGCCTTTTTTACCACTTTTACCGGCGCTTCCGGCGTCACGATCCTGGCTCTGGGCGGGCTTTTATCTTTCATGATGATAAAAAAAGGATATAATAAGAAATTTACAACCGGGCTTTTAACCGCTTCAGGCAGCAGCGGTCTTTTATTTCCTCCCAGTCTGCCTCTTATTATGTATGGTGTCATAGCCCAGATCAATATAAAAAAAATGTTTGTTGCCGGTATATTTCCGGGAGTTTTGATGCTTCTGGTCTTGATCATCATGGCCATTATGTCCGCTACAAAGAGCAAGATTAAAAAAGTGCCTTTTCAGATAAACGAGATCTGGAAGCCGTTAAAAAATTCTCTGGGAGAGATCCTGTTGCCTGTCATTATTCTTGTCGGCTTTTTCATGGGAATCACCACTCTGGTTGAAACCAGCGCCATTACCGTCCTCTATGCGCTTGTTCTGGAGGTTTTTATTCACAGGGATATAAAGATCAAAGATCTAATTAAAGTTTTTTCAAAAAGCGTGCCTGTGATAGGCGGTGTTTTAATGATCCTGGCCCTGGCTAAAGGTTTCTCCTATTATATAGTGGATGCCGAAGTACCCATGAAATTAACGCAATGGTGCCAGACCTATATCCATTCGAAATATGTTTTTCTCATGCTCGTTAATGTTGCCCTTTTGATCACAGGCTGTTTTATGGATATTTATTCAGCCATTATAGTTGTAGCACCCCTGATCATCCCTCTTGGCGCAGCCTATGGTGTTAACCCGGTACATCTGGGTATTATTTTTCTTGCCAATCTGCAGCTGGGTTATCTGACGCCTCCGGTCGGGATCAACCTTTTTCTGGCTTCCTACCGGTTCGAAGAGCCGCTTGTGAAGATCTACAAAGATGTATTTGGTTTCCTTGTCTTTTTGCTTATTTCCGTATTATTAATAACCTATGTGCCCTGGATAACGACCTTTTTACTGGATATTATAAAGTTTTGAAATCGAAAAGCACAAAAAATCGATTAATTAGGTTCATGCGGTTTTTTATCACCGGAATAAATGCGTGATTTTATATGAGGCAGACGATTTTCAACATAGGTATTCCATATGGCCTTTCTTTTTCCAAGAGCTTTGGATCTTTTAGCATAGGTATTTAATTTATCATATATCTCCATATTTTTGGTGATATTATGATAGATCATTTTATGCTTCTCGTCAAATATGATATCAATATTTTTTCTAATTTCAGATTCAAGGGCTTTTTCATAAGAATATATAATGCTGTGATATTTAGAATGTACCTCCCTGGCATAATCAAGAACAAGCCTGTCGAAATCAGGAATGGACTTTATTCGATCAATAATGTCCGCTAATTTATTAATGGCAACAATATAATCTTCTTCCCTGGCATAAAGATCACCGGCATGCTCACACATATCCATAATAAACGCCGGATAGATCTCTTCTTCTTTACCGCGAATATTGATTCGTTGTTTGAAATTCGGCATGATATGACATACCTTTTTGATAAACTCCAATATGTCCATAAAGACCTTTTGTTTCCACAAGCCCGCCTGAATGGATTTGAGTAATTGATCGAATTGCTCTTCGTATTTCAACCGATACCTTTCCTCTGATTTGAAGATAATTTCATAACATAGAAGGGACAGGTTTTTAAATTCCACGGGGCCATGATAAAAGAAAGAGATCAGATTACGCTTGAATAGAGCGCTTTTTGTTACTTTGTTTTCATTTAAATAATTTTTATAAATGCTCTGTGATACCAGTATTTTTGATTTTGTTGGAGACAGCTCATTAGCCCTTAATTGTAATCGAGCCGCGGTATTTAAAAGAAAACCGGACAGAGTCCCGTCCTCTGTGATAATTAATGGATTGGAATAGTGCCCTCCGGCAATTCCGGCTGAGATCTTGAAATCAGGCAGATTGATACTGTAATTTTGTCTGACGCGAGGGACCACATCATCTTCAAATAAAGGTTTTCTGGAAAAACTGTTAATGATACCCAAAGTAGTATTGATAATATCTGTGGCGGACGCGGCCACGATCAGGATCTCGTCGCCTCTTTCCCGTTTGGCCAGAGCGCCATTTTGACGCGAGATCTCAGTCACCCCTGTGTGTAAAAATTCATCAAGGTTATGTAAACGCGACAGATTCCCCTTGCTCTCCAGGCAAAATCTTGTATAGCCATGGATATCCAGTATAGCGACATAAATATTGGATACCGCTATATTCCTTTTCAAATCCCCGAATTCCTTGTACCGTTCATTGCGTATAACCAGTTCTTTCCAGAGTTTCAGGTAGGAATATTTATCCATATCCTTAAAGAAACCCCATCGTAATTCCTGCAAAAGATGAAAGGCTTTTTCCAGAACCGGCTGAACAGAAAAATTTACCTTTACTTTTTCCAGGTATTCGGAAAGTTCAATGAAGGTTGATATTTCTTTTTTGATCAGTTTATCATACAGATGGAGAAATAATTCATTGGCTGATGGGAATGTCATTTTTTTACCAGATCTCAAATAATGACTTAATATATAGATTTGGAATTATATTTCAAGTCTAATAAATCTTGCCATTCATATTTTTTTACTGTAATATATAATGTGCTTTAAATTATCTTCAGAAGGAGTATGAACAATGAAATTTAAATTTGTCATAGTCGTTTTACTGCTTTTTGTTGTCATTCCTGAATCAGGTTTTTCCAAAACAAGAGTTCAGATCAAAGGAAAAAAGGGGAACTGGAAATTCTATGTGGATGGCGATCCCTTTGAATTAAAAGGAGTCGGAGTTAATTCCCTGTATGGCATGCACGGCGAGAATTATCTGAAAATGGCAAAAGAACTGGGAGCCAATGCGGTAAGGACCTGGAATTACCGGCCGGGCGGATATGACAGGGCCTTTCTTGATAAGGCTCATGAACTTGATCTCTATGTTGCCTCCTGGTTATGGCTGAATCCGACACATCCTGACAACCCTTATGTTTCCTATAAATCCAACAGCCCGTATTGTCAGCTGTACAGGGAAAAAGTGAAACAATGGGTAAATGAAATAAAAGACCATCCGGCTCTTTTAATGTATGGCGTGGGGAACGAGGTCATCTTTTTTTCCCATTCTGACCAGGAAAGGATCTGGTTTGCGAAATTCTTGAACGAACTCTGCCAGATGATCCACAAAATTGACCCTGATCACCCGGTCATCTATGCCTCGGCCTTTGAACATGGTCTATCCTATCTGGCCAAATATACACCTGATCTTGATATTGTCGGGATGAATATGTACTCCCATGTTATCACCATGCACAAGCACTGGGAAAGAAACAAGTTCAACATACCCTATATCTTTACGGAATTCGGGCCGGTCAATATGTGGGGAGTCGGAAAAGATGAAAATGATTACCCCGTGGACCCTCATGACTGGCACAAGGCCGGAGAATACAAAAGGATCATGACAAAGATGAAAAAATACAAAGGTCAGCTTCTGGGCGGTTTTGTCTTTACCATCGGGGAGTTGTACCAGGTCACGGACAGCTGGTGGACTTTGAACTGGAGGGACCTCAAACGGGCCTCATTCTGGGAAACCTACAAATTCTATACAGGCAAAGAACCGGATAACAGAGCCCCGAGGATTTCATCAGTAAAAATAAGCAAGGTTAAAGACCTTGAACCATTCGAAGAAATTACGGTGAAAGTCAGGGCTTCAGACCCTGATGGCGATCCGCTTACCATCGATTATGATCTGAGAATGGTAAAAGATGGAATTGTGACCTATATGCCTGATGAATACTGGGAAGAGGTCATGACCCCCATAGAAGGCGGTTTTAAATTGAGTGTCCCGTCCTTTAAATCCAGATTTATCCTTTATATTCTTGTAAAAGATGACCACGGGAATGTCGCAGTAGCCAACCGTTCCCTTGTTGTGGGTGATTGAAAGGCTTTTGCGGTTCATATTATTTTACAGGGGAATTCCATGAAAAAAATATCCAGAAACACCTTCTATGAGTGGCTGGGCCATGTTTCGGTAAAATATTACTGGCTTATTCTGGCCATTGCGCTATTTATATCTGCTCTCTCCCTTATGTATGTCAGCGGTGTTTTTACATCTCCCATGAAAATGAATATGAGCTGGTTATCCATGGCCCCTCAGAGATCTCAAAGTGTTATCCAGTTTAACAAGATCACCAAAGAATTCGGGGATGCCAATCCTATTATTATATCCATAAAAGGGGATAACACGGACCAGTTGAAAAAATTGGCAAAAGAAATATCTCTGGCGTATAAAAATTTAAAAGAGGATATTAAAGATGTATTTTACAGGGTTGATCTTGAGTTTATAAAAAAACACGGCTTTATGCTCCAGAAGGCAAAAGACCTGAAACGTTCGGCAAAATTATTTTCGGATTTCAACCTGGAAGGTTTTTACCGCAACCTGAATAATGATTTTGAGAAAGAGTATATTGAAGAAACAGAGGAACCTCTGGCCAAACAGGAAAAAAATGCGGCCCGGTCTTTTGACGCCCTGAAAGATATCATTTTTGCTTTTCAAGCCTATCTCGAAGATCCGCAAAAAGCAGAGAATAAATTGAACGCGGCGATAGACAACTTTGCCAGAGGCGAAGAATATTTTTTATCACGTGATAAAACCATGATCCTTATCCTCGTTCAACCCTCTGTCTCTTTGACCGCTATGGACAAGATCATACCCTTGGCCAGGAGAAGCGAAAAGGTCCTGGACTCTTTCCGGTCAAAATACCGGAGGTATCAGTTTGGCCAGACCGGGATGGCTGTTGTCTCACGGGATGAGATGGATACCGGGACACATGATACAGTTTTAAACCTTATAACAGCTGCTATAGCTATTACATTATTACTGATATTTTCTTTCAGAATGATAGCCGCTCCCTTTTTAAGCATCATGACCCTTTTTCTTGGTATCTTCCTTGACCTGGGCCTTATCCACCTGGCTTATGGCCGGTTGAATATCATGACCGCCATGATCGGGCCTGTCCTCATCGGACTGGGAATTGATTACGCCATTCACCTGTTAACCGGATACACGCAGCATCGATATCGAAAAATGTCCCAGAAAGAGGCGCTTATTGCCACGTATCAAAAAACAGGTCCCGGTTTGATAACAGGGGCTCTGACCACTGCCATTGCGTTTCTTGTCTTTATCCTGACCGATATTGAGATGATGAAAGAGATCGGATTTGCCATGGGGTTTGGCATCATCTGCACTTTTCTGGTTTCATTTTTAGTGCTGCCCTCTTCCATCATTGCCAAAGAAAAGATCCAGAAACGTTTAAAATACAAAAAGCTGGAAAAAAATATCTCCATGGAATATCCTTTTCTGGGAAACGTGTGTGAAAAAGTGATCAAAAGGCCTTCTTTTATTATCGGGATTACTATTGCCTTGACCCTTATCTCCCTTATAGCAATACCCCGGTTGCATTTCATCTCTGATTTCCGCAAACTGGAAGCCAGGGGGCTCTTATCCCTTGACCTGATGGATGAGATAAGCAAAAGGTTCGACATGTCCACTGACCCGGTCCATATTATTACCACGAACCTTCAGCAGGCTTATGACAGAACAGATCAATTGAATAAATTCACTTCTGTGGGATATGTTGACTCGATCGTTAATTATCTGCCTCCCGAAGAAAAACAGAAGAGACGCATTCCTTATATCAATGAGATCAAAAATAGTTTATTGAACCAGCCGCCGGTAAGAGGTTTTGATAAAACATCTTTTATCAAAGAATTGAAGCGGCTTGAAAAAAATATTATCGAGATCGGAGATATGGCATATCTTGGCGGACTGGACAAGATCGTCAAAAGAAGCGATGAACTGGCCAACATCAAAGAGAATAAAAAAGCAGGAGAAAATATCTTTGACAGGCTGATCGCTCTGGTTACAAAAGCAGACCGGGATGCTCTGAACAACATGCAGCAGATATTCTCTTCCCGGCTGAGGAAAAATCTTCTGGAGATGTGTCACACGGACAAAATCACCATGCAGGATGTTCCGGCGAACATTAAAAATCTGACCATAAGTGATAATGGTAAAAGCTTTTTGATCAATGTCTATGCTTCCAAAGAGATCTGGAAGAATCTTTTTACCGAGCCCTTCCTGAAAGACGTGCGCAGAGTTGCCCCTGAAATGACGGGAACACCTGTCTTGATGTATGATGTTATTGATTACGCTGCCCGGGGCGGGCGGCAGGCCACCATCCTGGCCTTTCTGGCTATTGTTATCCTGCTTATCCTTGATTTCAGGAACATCAAATTCACGTTGGTTTCGCTTATTCCGCTCATTTTAGGAAGCATCTGGGTTCTGGGGTTTCTGGTTTTTTCAGGTATTTACTTTACCTGGATGACGATCATGATCGTTCCTCTCATCATTGGTATCGGCATCGATGACGGGGTGCATATCATCCACCGTTACCGCGTGGAGGGGGAAGGTTCAACCCCTCTGGTATTAAAAACAACCGGGAAAGCCGTCACCCTGACGTCATTGACCACCATGATCGCCTTTGGTTCACTGGTCTTCTCTAAAATGGTGGGGTATCAGCAGTTCGGTCTGGCCCTTTTTACGGGTATAGGGATCCTCTTTCTGTTAAGCGCCATTCTTTTGCCCGTGCTTTTAAGCCTGCTGGAAAAGAAGAAATAAAGGAGTTCTGTCATGAAAAAATTAATTATTTTTATTGTTCTTGTATTCAACAGCGGAATTTTACCAGCACAGACAGAAAAGATAAACGGAGATGCCTTGATCAAAAAGGCGATACAGGTGAGCACACCGGATACGATGGTCTCCACAACGAAACAGATCGTCTATTTTTATACCGGAAAGAAAAGAGAATTCATCGTTAAATCCTGGAATAAAGATGGAAATGATAAAATGCTCTTTGTCTATGAAAAACCGGCGCGGGTAAAGGGCGATAAATTCCTTTTTTTAAAAGGAGGCGATATCTGGGTCTTTTTCTCCAAGACCGGAAGAATACGGCGCATTGCCTCTTCAGCGAAAAAATCAAAAATGCAGGGGAGCGACTTTTCTTATGAAGACATGTCCATGATAAGCTCAATAGATGAAGATTTCCAATCCAAAATTCTCAGAGAGGAAAAGTTTGATGGAGAGGACTGTTATATTGTTGAATCCAGGCCCATTAAAAAAGATAAATACAGCTACAGCCATCTTGTCAGCTGGATAGATAAAAATATAAATGTTTTGAGGAAAATGGAATACTATCAAGCTGGCCAACTGGAAAAGACACTTGCACAAAAGGAATATAAAAAAATAAAGGAATTTTATATCCCCTATGAAACGATCATGAAAAGCCTTAAAAATGATACCAGGACAGAGATGTTCATTGAGAAATTGGAAATAAACGTTCAAGTTCCTGACAGGATGTTCAATAAGAACGCGCTTTCTCGGTAAAAGCGTGCGACGTTCGACGACCCATCCCTAGGAATTGCGAAGCAATTCCAGGGACCAAATCTCCCTAGAAATCCTGAAAGGATTTCAGGCCCCGTGGGATTTTTAAAAAATCCCCGGGATTTAGTCCCTGAAATTGTCCTGCAGAAAATTTCTAGGGAGACTTTATCCTGGAAAATTTTCAATTTTCACAGGGCCGGGAATTTTTTAATTAGAAATTCCACGGGACACGGAGGGATAGGATTCGACCGAGAAGTTAAGAGAGGATCATTCTGAAACGAATAACAATACTAATTATAATTTTACTTTATTTTCATTTATTACTTGTGGCGGAGCCGTATTTCGGGGGGGAGTTCAAGTTTTCAAAAGCATGGTATATGAAGCCCGGGAAATGGGAGATAGCCCGCGATAAATATCATCTGTTTGATCTGTATTTAAAAAACGAATCAGCCCGGCTGGATTTTAAGGCCAGAGTTCAGACCCGTTTCTGGGACACAGGTAATTCATCCGACCTTTCCTCCATGGCCGGTATTTTCAATTATGAGATCATTCCCTGGGAGATATGGGCGCAGGTGAATGATCTGCCATTGAAAAATTTCAGTTTAAAGATCGGCAAACAGTACTTCGAGTGGGGAACAGCGGATGGCCTTCATCCCACTTCCGTGCTCAATCCCGATGATTATACAGATCCTTTTGCCATGAACGAAAAAATACCCGTCAATGCTGTCAACCTTAATTATTTCATTTCGTCTTTTAAGGTATTTTTGATATGGCTTCCATCTTTCACGCCTGTTAAATTGCCAAAATATTTTCCATTTCTGGATCACACATCGTATCAATTGCCCGGAATAGAACTGGTTCAGATCCAGGAGAATACAACAATACCCAAAGAGCAAAGTCAGGGCATGGGATGGGCGTTTAAATGTCTTTTCACTCTTCTGAGTATCGATCTATCCTGCGGATATTTTCAGGGTTATGATTATATGCCTTCCATCAAAAGTGTTAATTACACGCTGACCGGCAATATGCTCGATCAATTTAATCTGGATATAGAGATGTCATTTCCAAAAATGAAAGTCTATACAATGGACCTTGCCACCAGCCTGCATGGTTTTGGCCTCTGGACAGAAGTGGGTATTTACGATCATGACAAGACCACCCTGTTGATCAATTCGCCTCTGCGAACGGAAGTAACAGGCATTCTGGGGGGTCCTTATGCATCCTATGTTATCGGCACAGATTATTCCTTTTCAGGAGGATTCTATTTCAATCTTCAATACGCCTACGGATTACCCTATGTCAGGGGGAAGGATTATCTTGAGGATTATTTTATTCTTTCTCTGAAAGACGATTTCTTTTCAGGACTGCTTGAAATCGAGATAGCCAACATGCTGGGTTTTAACAGGTCCCGGGCATTAGGAAAAAATAATGAGATGCTGCTTTCCCAGCATATCAGATCCCTTTATTTTGATGATATTATCCTCGGAATTATTTTCAGTGAGATAACAGCATACGGAAATGTGCTTTTTAAAAACTGGGAAGATTATGACAGTTTGGAATTATATATCAGTTATACCTTTTAAGAGGGCTTACTTTATATTGAAAAAAGGCAGCAGGTGGGTGATCTCCAGAACCTTTTTGATCTCTTCACTCACGTTGTAAAGAATGATCCTGGCCATTTTTGAAAAAGATAAGAGTTTTCCCAATCCCGATGTATCGATAAAAACAAGATTACTCAGGTCAATATGTATTGTTTCGACTCCTTTGCTAATTCCCTTTTTCATGATATCAGCAAATTCAGAAACATTCTTTATATCGATGGAAGATTTCTCATGAGGCAGATCCACGTAAAATTCCTTTTTCTTGATTTTCCAGGAAAAAGCGCCTTTTTCTTTATTATCCTTCTTTTGTTTCATGCCTGTGGCCTTATAGATTAATCCTCATATGGATCCATGTCCCCTTGTTCTTATCGTTTTTTATCTCCATCGTGCTGGCCAGGCCATTGACAATTAAAAGACCTTTGCCATGATCCTGAGTGATCGCATCTTCTTTTAACTGGGATAATTTATAATTTTTAAACCATTCTATTTTTCCATAATCCTGGACGATGATCTCTATAAAGTTCTTTTCTTTTTTTATCTTGATGTCGACAACTTTGTCTTTTTCTTTTGTCTCTTTATAAGCATGCAGCATGGCGTTGTAGATCGCTTCTGTCAGGCACAGGTTAACAGACATGATCTTGAATTCATCGATCTTTAAATCTTCCAGCCAGGCACCCATGGCGCTTCTCAGTATCCGTATATCATTAAGATTCTTTGCAATGCTGATATTAAAATGATGATTTTCTTTATCCAGCTTGATCGACATGGTTTACCTCTGCGTTTTTAAAATAATGATCGTTTTATCATCCTGTTCTTTAAGTTTACTGAATTTATCTGATTCATCAAGTATTTTTTTAATCATTCCCTGAGAATCAAGGTCTTTATATTTTACGATCAGTTCCTTGAATCTTTCCATTCCGAACTGTTCCTCTTTTGAATTTTTAATCTCGACAAAACCATCAGTATACATAATGACCATATCATCTTTTTTCAGAGTGATCTTGTGCTTTTTATATTCCGGCTTTTCCACCACACCGATGGGGAACCCATTATCCAATATCTCATGTATCTTGTTATCTTTGGCGTTATACCATAAAAGAGGCAAATGCCCCGCATTACTGAAATTTATAGTTTTATTTTTAAAATTCAAGGTGAAAAATATCATCGTGACAAAACGGTCCGAAAGGATATCACCTGCCAAAAGACGGTTGGCCAGCGATAAGATCTCCGGCGGAGAGATAATATCCTTCAGGCTTGTCTTGAAGATCGTTCTCACCATCACCATGATCAGAGCCGATGATATCCCGTGACCGGTGACATCAGCGATAATGGTCCCATAATTCTCCTGGTCAATATGAAAAAAATCAAAATAATCACCGCCTACTTCGGCAGCCGGCATGGTAAACCCCGCCAGATCAAAACCCTCTATGGCCGGAGATCGCTTCGGAATAAGCATTTTTTGTATGCTGGAAGCGATCTGAAGTTCCTTTTTTATCGCCTCTTTTTCCGCTATCTCTTTCATCATCTTTTTAATGGCCTTTTGCATATCATTGAACGTATTGGCCAGCACTAAAAACTCATCTTTTTGTTTTATCCTTATCGCTTTATCAAGATTCCCCTCTGATATTCTTTCTACCCCATCCATAAGGATCTTAATAGGACTGATAATATAAGAAGTTAGAATAACAGTAAAAATAACACCCAGAAAGAGGACAACAATGGTTATCATGATGATCTGCCTGCTGGTTTTTTTTACAGCCTGTTTTATAGGCTCTTTAGATAATCCCAGGCGAATGATCCCCCCCATCTTTCCCTTTTTTATAGGTATAGGGGCCGATACATCAAAGGCCGCTTCTCCCCTGTTTATGATATCCTGAACAAGGACCTTGCCGGCCTGAAAAGCTTTTTTGGTGACAGGATCGTTCATCTGATATTTGTGTTCAGTTAAATATTTTGTATCGTTATGTGCAATAGGGATCCTTTTTTCATTCAAAACCATAGCATACAGAATTCCTTTCTCCTGCATAACAGTTTCCATACTCGTAAACAGGGTTAGATCATCCTTGGTAAGAATAGCCTCTTTCGAGTCTTTGGCGAGAGTTCGCACAATGATACGGGCGCGCTCAATGATCTCAGTTCGTAAAGTGCTGGTCTGATTATGTATGGTGAGATAAGCGCTGATAAGAGAGATAAGAAGGATAAGGGCTATGATGAAAAGAATATATTTGAGCCTGATAGAGAATTTAATCTGGACTTTTTTCATGGATCTAGCGTGTAAGGGCCACCTTTTTGATCACTGTTGTCTCTTCTTTGTTCAAAACGCTGGTGGCCATTATTTTCACAATATAGACTCCATTGGCCAGATTCTCAATATTAAAAAGAGCGATATTTTTATAATTATATTTCGCCTCTCCATATATTTTATCCACCAGTTTCCCTGCCAGATTATATATGAATATTTCTACGATCGCGTCATCCCTGATACTGAACTCGATATTCATTGTCCTTTCTATATTAGCCACAGCATTAATATAATGGATATCGGTCAGTGTTTGATTAATAAAATTCTTTTTTAAAGGATTGGGATAAGGGATCACTCTGTCTTCCGGTAAAAGCACATCATCTTCCGAAACATATCTGGCCGGGCCGCCAAAGAAGATATTAAAAATACCGTAAACATCACCCATCACAATATCCCAGTACCCGTCCCCGTTAAAATCCAGCACATTGATCCTCGGATAATCTCCCGGATTAAAGGTGTCACTGCCGTACTTTAACTCTTTTTTATCATAGAATTTTTTATTCTGATCCGTTCCCTGGTTTAAAAAGATAAAGACCTTGGCCTGAGCCGCGCATATCAGATCTTTATCTCCATCCCCATCCCAGTCAAGCACATAGGGTTTGGAAGATATATAGCCCAGAGAGATAATATCTCCGTTCACATAGCGCAGATTATCACCCGCACCCAGATTAGCCAGATTGCTGGCCTGCGACAGGTACCGCATAAAAACTCCGTCTCCTCCAATGGTTAAAAGGTCTGTCAGGCCATCTGCATTCCAGTCAGCCGCAGAGCACATGGAATAGCCGCCGGAAATACCGGCTGTGACAACATCCTGTCCTGCTGCTTTCAGGGTACGAACATTGGTCGTAAAGATCGGATTTGAATTATTATTAATATTGGTAAAAATGACAAAATTCTCGCTCCGGCCGCCCCCAATGATCAGGTCTTTCAATCCATCATTGTTAATATCAATAAAATCCGGAAAGGAGATAACATTTCGCACCGGTATTCTCTTATAGACACCTGTTCCGATGGTTACGGTATTTATCATCCGGTAAACCGGATTCTGATTATTGCCTTCATTTAAAACAATAAAATTCCGTGCGTAGAGATTGCCGAAAAGAAGATCATACTTCCCGTCATTGTTCCAATCCACAGTATTGACAGCCAGAGAGCTCCAGCCAAAAAGCGGATTGGCCGTGGTAACCTGAATATCACGCGTATAATCACCGGCCACGTTCACCACATTGGGATTGGCCGTCCCTTTTAAAAGAGAAATGAACCCAATATGGTTTCCGATAAGAATATCGGCGTTAGCATCACCATCCCATCTGGTAACGCAGGGGGGGCTGATAACAGGCATATTGATCGATTCGCCTTTATTATTGAGTATTTCACCCTGGGGAGCGAAAACAGGACCGGCATACCAAACCAATTTTATCTTTTCTGCGCCAATATTCTTTGGAACCGATCCTCCTAAACGGTCGTCCTCTGCCGCCGTATTGTAGCAACCAACGAGATCAATAAAACTATCGCCATTCCAATCATAAGGATAGACATACCACACCCGCTGGTTTAAGAATTCTCCCTGCAGATTACCATTGATTATATCTATCGTTGGTATTTTTTTAATATTCGTAACGAATCCGACGATCATTTGAAAATTCCACTGAGCGGCTGTTCCCATATTACTATAGACAACGACACAATGATGGAATCTACCGGTAGCATCTAAATACGAATAAGCCGAAACAATATCTAATATACCATCCAGGTTATAATATCCTGTGATAGGATACGATCCCACAACAGCCTGGGCGCCTGTGGCATATTCAAAAGCCCCAACATCATTCTCAACCTGCCCCAATTGCCCCCCTGCATTAAGTAAAAGGATCTGAGTTTTTTCGGAATTGAAGGAAGGGTTGCCGACAGAGCCTGTATTCCTGTAAATATAAATTTTATTATTTACTCCCACCAGGAGATCATCCAGACCATCGCCGTTAAGGTCAGAATTGGTGCTGATATAAGCGAAAAACGGATTATACGTGGAAGGAACGATCAAAGTGCTCCCTTTATACTGGATGGGTGTTCCTGTATTGAAAACCGGACTGGTATCGCTTCCCTGATTGATATACACATATATCTTACCGGAACCCGTGGCAGAAACCAGGTCTTTTTTCCCGTCATTGTTCCAGTCATAGACAACAGGCGAAGAGAACCCTTCATCAGCAAAGAGAGTGCTCGATTGGAGAATGACACGCCGTTCAGGTACAAAAGCCGGCTCATCCGCCCATGCATTAGCTGCCATCATTGTTATAACTATAATAAATAATAACATTGCACGTTTCATAATAACCTCTCATTTCACGTTCGACGTTCGAGGTTCGACGTTCGACGTTATTTTAACGAACAAAGTACCATATATTAAAATCATCTAAGGATGACGAATTTCTTGAGGACTGTCTGCTCCTCGTCCGTCAACACACTTTTAGCCATGATCCTGAAAATATAGATCCCGTTGGCAAAATTCCCGCAATCATAAGTGAACGTGTTGATCTTGTCGAAATAGGCTGTGGTCTCCACTCTGTCGATCAGTTTTCCGCTATTGGCAAACACTTCTATGGTAACAAGAGCATCATCTCTTGTTAAGAATTTAAAACTTAATGCATCACCCTGTTTTAAAGGATTGGGAAAAGTATAAACACTATCTTCCGGCATAAGCTCTTGATCTTCTCCTACATACCGGAGTTGCATTCCTCTATATTTGTAGATCTTATCAGTTGTATTGCAGATAAAAATATCATAATATCCGTCCTGGTCCCAATCAAATATCGTGGCTGAGGCATATTCGCCGGCATTTAAAACATCCCTGTCAAATCTGGCCTCCTGTTTTTCTTCATAATAAGGGACAGATGCTGTTCCTGTGTCAAGGAAATAGATGACACGAGAGCCCGCGGCAGCCACAATATCCCTTGTTCCATCTTCTTTATCCCAGTTAAGAATATTAGGTATGGAAGGCACACCGCCGGTCAGCATAATATCCTTGGCCGGGCCTACAGTTAAGTATTGAATTTCACCGAAATCAGGCAATCCGGTATTCGCATCAACCGTTCCCAGATTTAAGGCATATCCCACTTTGGTATCAATAGCACTGATGACAAGATCAACTTTACCGTCTCCGTTCATGTCCGCAAACTGAGCGGCAACGTTGAAAATGGAAATATTTTTTCCTCCTGCTTTAATGGGTAAGGCTTTCGATGTGAATTGAGGATTAGCGTCAGTCCCCACATTGCTCACAAACGCGAGCTGAGGAGAAAAAGCGATATATTCTCCGCCAATGACAAGGTCACGTTTCCCATCCCCGTTCAGATCGTAATAAGTTGAGAAAGCATGGTCTTTGGGACCGCGAACAATATTTCCACCCATATTGTTCTGGATGATCTGACCTTTCTGGAACAAGGGGGAGGAATTGTTCCCATAGTTTATAAATATATAATGCTGGCCATTAGCCCCGCAGGCGGTTAAAAGATCCCAGTCCCCGTCTTTATCCCAGTCCATGGGAATGATCTGGGCCGCGTTCCCGGGATACAGGTCACAATCTGATGATTGTTGCACAACTCCCTGAAAACCAACTGTGGCATGCGGCATTATTCTTGTATCACTGGCTTTTTGAAGGATCGTGACATTACCCAGATATTCACCGGAAACAATGTCCCAATTCGTATCATTATCCCAATCACAGACAAAAGGCGTCGGGCGAAAACCAATATTTAGAGGAGCAAAGGGTACAAGCGCATTAGTTAAAGAAACAGCTGATTTGAAAACTCCAAATAATATGGAGCCGACGGTTCCCTTTATATATTTAAATAATGAATATTCTGATTCACAACCATAAGCATTGGTTAACATATTAATACTGGGTGATGTATAGGAAAATATTATATCGTTAGTCCCGTCCTTATTCCAATCGATTATAAAGGCATAGGATAGAGATTCTCCAAAACTATTAACTTCATAAATAGGATTTATTCCATTATTAACTATCGTCATTGGAATATAGGTAGTGGGGGCTAATCCGAAATTAGTATAAATAAGTATTATATTAATTGTAGTATCCATGCCATTTATATTAGAAGTATATGAAACAGCAGAAATTAATTCTAATCCAGTTGAGAATGGAGTATAATCAACCACTACCGGCCAGCCGGACTTTTTATACTGTCTCGTAGGAGTGGCCATGTCCTCACCTATCTGATCAAACATTCCTGAAAAATTTAAATTAATGGGTGTATTATTAATCGAAGGCATTCTGCTTCTGGTTAAATTAGTATATACAGAGACTTTACCATCAACGCAGAGAAGGAAATCATCCTTTCCATCAGCATTCAGATCTGAATTAGAACTGATAAAGCAGTTCACGAACTGCCCGGCAAAATAGGGCTCGAGATTGTCCCTTAAAAGGAGCGTCTTTTCGCTGAAGGAAGGGTTGGCATCAGAACCATTATTAAAATAGATATAGATCTTCATGTACGCGTTAGCAATGATCAAATCCTTCTTCCCGTCATTATCCCAGTCATAGACTATGGGCACGGAAGACCCGCCCGGTACACTCAGCTGCTTGGTCTGCATAACTTGATACCCTTCGGTTCGAAAAGCCGGCAGACTCCCGAAGACGTAGGATGTGGTGATAAAAAATACCAGAAATAGAAAGAGGATCTTTTTATTCATGATAACTCTCCAAGTCGTACTACAATGTTTAAAAAAATAGACAACGTCTCAGTCAAATCCTAGCCCTTCTGGCGGATTTGACACGATGCACTTCCTGCGCTCGGTCGGATTCTAGCCATCCCTGGCGAATCCGACACTCCGAACTTCCTGTCCCATGAAATTTATCGAAGATAAATTTCCGGGATTTAGTCCCTGGAATTGTCCTTTGGACAATTCCAGGGATTCGTCGTCGAACGTAGTACGAATTTACTTCTTCATCTCCTTCAACTTGATCTCTGCTTTGTGGATATTGATCTTTACCTTCTCATTTTCCGGATCGCATCTCGCCACGAATCTCCATTCTTTTAAAGCCAGTTCCAGATCATTTTTCATATAAGCATTGATACCCGCGTAATAATGTTTTAACAGCTCTTTTGCCGAAGGACAGGTGGTCTTGAATGTCGGTTCTTTCAGATCACCTCTGGCTTTGGCTTCTTTTGCTTTATTTTTTGTCTCTTCCAGTTTATCCTCAGCCCCGGACATGTCCGGATTCCAGAGTAAAGCCAGCTGGAATTCCTGCAGGGCTTCGTCAAACCGGTTGTTATCCAGATCGAACAGACCTTCATTATAATGATCTTCCGCTTTCGTGGTGATGATCTCTGTCATGATCTTGGAACGCATCTCTTCCTCGACCTGACCGCCGAACTTGTAATTCAAAGCCACATAATGGTTGTACCCGATATCATCTATATTTAAAGAATAATTGATCTCATACACTTCATAACGGAACCCTATCCCTGTATTATAAAAATAAGGCTGGCCTCCGAGACGCAACAGAATATTCTTATAATTATATTCTGTCCCGATGGCCCATTCGACAGGCACATCCTTTTCATATACCAGATGTCCTGAAAGGATAAGACGGTCCCTGAAAAGCCGGTAGGCAACGCCGAATTTCAATTTCGACGTGATCGTATCTTCTGTATCTGTGGTCCATTTAATAACGCCGGGAATATTTTCTATCACCAGGCCTGTGCTGAGATAACGTAAAGAAGGAATGCGATAAAAATTATAGAGCAGACCATAAGAGACCGTGTATCCGCTGTACCCTTCATCCAATATGGTATTATACAGGTACTCTACCCTGACCCCGGCATTCAAACCATAAAGCAACATGTTCAGATCACGGCCATAAGCCAGAGCCACCCCTATATCCTGGCTGGAAAAACTTTTCCCTAAAAGATTTCCGCTCTCGTCAGTCTCTTCCATATCGGCGCTTCTGAAATATTTCACGCCTATGGAAAACACGCCCAGGCTGGCAAAGGGGTGAGCATATCCCACATGAAAGAACATCCTGTCAGCGCTCAATATCCCGCCTCCAAGATCAACGTTCATGCTGTAAAGCTGGGAAAGACCGGCCGGGTTATAATAAGCCGCCGTGCTGTCATCGGCAATGGCTTCAAAGGCTCCGCCCAGAGCATTGGCCCTTGGTGATACCACAGCCGAATTCAGATCAAATGTGGTGGCAAAATCCCTGTCAGCAGATACCTCGGCCAGAACCGGATTGATTAAAATAATTGAAAATAGAAAAAGGAAAGTAAATGTATAGATCTTCATAATAGCCCTCCTCCCTTGTTTCTTAATGCGAAAGTACCCTTACGGATTGATTTTTTATTTTACTGTATATAAATAAAAAGTCAATAAATTTTATTCTTTTACTACCTGTTAATTAAGAAAAAGATTGACTTTTATTTTTTGAAATGATACATTTTATTCTTATAAAGCATTCTTAAAAGGAGAAAAATAATCGGTCTTTTCATCATTATTGGAATTGCTGTTCTTGTCCTCCTCTGGATTGTTTCTATTTATAATCGCTTCATCAGGCTCCGCAATCAGGCAGATGAGGCTTACAGCGGTATTGATGTTCAATTAAAAAGGCGATACGATCTGATCCCGAACATCGTGGAGACCGTCAAGGGTTATGCCAAGCATGAAAAAGAAACCTTTAATCAGGTCACTCAGGCCAGAGCCCAGGCCATTAATGCCACAGGCGTCAAACAACAGGCTGAAGCGGAAAATATGCTGACCGGGGCCTTGAAATCTCTCTTTGCCGTGGCTGAAAATTATCCCGAGTTAAAGGCCAACCAGAATTTTATGGATCTCCAGTCTACCCTTTCTGAAATCGAAGACCAGATCCAGAATGCCAGACGTTATTATAATGCTGTTGTCAGAGAACTGAACATTAAATGTGAATCGTTTCCTTCTGTCATTGTAGCCAATATGTTCAGCTTTAAGAAAAGAGAGTTCTTTGAAATAGCCGGGGAAGAACGCCAGAACGTGCAGGTCAAGTTTTAGTCTTTTATTAAATAAAGGGTCACTTTCATCTCATATCTTCTTCCATTTTTAAAACGTAAAGGAGATCATGATGTTTAAAAAAATGATTTTCGGTATATTGATATTGTTCCTGACTTCCCGTCTGCTTCCCTCGCAACAGGAAAGAATTCTATTATATCAAAGTGATATTACCGTACATAAAGACGGCACCATGAATGTGATCGAGACCATAAAAGTGATTGCCATGGGCCAGAAGATCAAGAGAGGGATCTTTCGGGATTTTCCTCTGAGATACAAAGACGGGTATGGGAACAGCTATAGAGTCGATTTCACCATTATTGATATTAAACGGGACGGCAAAAAAGAAAATTATTTCACAGAAATGATCGGGAATGGGATCAGAATATATATGGGCAGAAAAGATTATTACCTCCCTCAGGGTATATATACTTATACGCTATCCTATAAGGTGGACCGTTTTTTAGGATTTTTCCAGGATCATACGGAACTGTACTGGAATGTGACGGGTAACTTTTGGGAATTCCCTATTAACAGGGCTATCTGTATTGTTCAATTACCCAAAGATATCCCTTTGAACAGGATCAAAGCTGACGGGTATACGGGCTCGGCTGGATCAAGAGATAAATATTTTCATTATAAAATATATCCGGATAAAAGGATTTTTTATGAAACATCCATGCCCTTGAACCTTTCCGAAGGGCTTTCTATAGTTGCCGGCTGGCCTGATGGATATGTTGCCAGGCCTACCAAAGCCATGGAATTTCAATATTTTTTAAGAGACAATAAAGGATATATCATTGGTTTTGCCGGCCTGGTTATTTTATTCCTTTATTATTTCCTTGTATGGCTGAAAGTCGGCAAAGACCCTGAGAAAGGGGCCATCGTGCCTCTGTTTGATCCGCCTGAGAATCTATCCCCTTCGGCTCTACGTTATATCATGAAAATGGGGTTTGATAAAGAATGTGTGACCTCGGCTATCATTAATATGGCGGTTAAAGGGCACCTCACTATAAAAAAGAATAAAAGTACATATACCCTTGTTAAAAAAAGTAAAAATGAAAATCTATTATCCGAAGAAGAGAAAAATCTCTCTAAAAAATTATTCGGCTCGAATGATAAATTAGAACTGAAACAGAGCAATCATTCAAAGATTTCTTCCGCCATTGATTCTGTTAAAAGCATCCTCAAAAAGAATTATTTGACAAAATATTTTTTTAAAAATACCGCCTATCTGGCTCCCGGAATATTGATCAGCGGACTGACCATCCTGGTCATTTTAATCATGGGGGTCTCCCAGGGAATTGAGAACCTTATCGCGGGCGGATTTATGAGTATCTGGGTGGCCGGCTGGACAGCCGGTATTTTCTTTTTGTTGAAATATACTTTCCAGAACTGGATTTCATTCTTTTCAGGAAAAAGCGCCAGTTCTTTTGGCATGAGTATCTTCTTTACTCTCTTCTCTTTGCCTTTTCTTGCGGGTGAATTTTTTGGTCTTTATATGTTAACAAAGTTTTCATCACCCCTGATCATCATTGTACTTTTCAGCATGATAGGATTAACGATAATCTTTTATTATTTACTCAAGGCACCTACTGTTATTGGCAGAAAGATAATGGACAAGATCGAGGGATTTAAAATGTTTCTGGTCTTTGCAGAAAAAGACAGGTTAAATCTTTTAAATCCACCTGAAAAAACTCCCGAGCTGTTTGAAAAATATTTACCTTATGCCCTGGCTTTAAATGTTGAAAATGAATGGACCAAACAATTTCATAATGTTCTATCCGCTGCTGCCAAAGCAGCTGATCAGACGTCTTACACGCCTCACTGGTATTATGGGAGCGGTTTCTCATTGAATAATATAGGTTCATCCATAGGTTCATCGTTTTCCTCAGCCCTGTCATCGGCATCCACGGCCCCTTCTTCAGGTGGTTCCGGATTTGGTGGCGGCAGCTCCGGAGGTGGCGGCGGCGGAGGAGGCGGCGGCGGCTGGTAACTCTTTAATATTAAATAAATTGCTAATTCGTATATTATTATTACAAATTATGAATTACAGATATTATATTTTATGATTAATTATTTTATGCAAAATATATTAGTAGTTTTACGTTTATCGTTTAATAAAATAAATAAACGTTAAACAAATAACGAAAAACTACCTCATATTTCACCTTCAAATATTATTTTGATAAAAATCCAAGCCTTTTATTGCTTTCTCGTCTTAATATTCCTTGCCAGTATAAACGAACAGAACAACAAGTCAGCCAGGAACACAAAGAGAGGCACAAGTATCATAATGGCCATAGAACCCATCTCCAGAGATTGGCCTTTCTGTTGAAAAAGAAATAAAAGCATCATAACCAGCATCTCCAGAAGGAT